>JBJEAH010000103.1:0-2227 GCA_051868815.1 Alloprevotella sp. | reverse complement strand
CCAACAACAAAATCAGCAACCTGCTTTTGCTCATTGACGACCAGTACGTCGATACCGTGAACATCGACTCTCTGGTGGAAAGGTCGTTGCCCAAAATCCTTAAAGAGCTCGACCCGCACTCGGTCTATATCGGCGCAAGCGAGGTGAACGATGCCATGCAGGACCTCAAAGGGAGTTTTTCGGGTATCGGCGTACGCTTCAATATTTATAAAGACACGGTGCGCATTGTCAGCGTCATCAAAGGCGGCCCTTCGGAACACGTGGGACTGAAAGCGGGCGACCGTATCATTGCCGTGGACGGCGAGCCGTATGTCGGCAAGCAGGTGAGCAACGAAACAACGATTAAGAAGCTCAAAGGCGAAGCCGGCACGCAGGTGAGCGTCAAGGTGAAACGCGCCGCCTCGGCAAAGCCTTTGGAATTTAAGATTGTGCGCGGCGATGTGCCTGTACCTACCGTCGATGCCGTTTATATGGTGAACGATGAAGTGGGCTATATCCGCATCAGTTCTTTTGGCGAAACCACATATCCCGAATTCCTCTCCGCACTCTCGCAGCTGCGTGAGCAGGGCTTTAAGAAACTCATCATTGACCTGCGCGGCAACCTCGGCGGCTATATGAACACCGCCGTGCAGATTGCCAACGAATTTCTGCCGCAGGGCCGCCTGATTGTTTACACAAAAGGCCGCAAGTCGCGCCGCGAGGACTATCGCAGCGACGGGCGCGGCTCTTATCAGCACATGCCGGTCGTGGTGATGGTTGACGAATCCTCGGCCTCGGCCAGCGAGATACTTGCCGGCGCGTTCCAGGACAACGACCGCGGCACGGTGGTAGGCCGCCGCACCTTCGGGAAAGGGCTTGTGCAAGTGCCGATTGAGTTCCCCGACGGCAGCATGATACGCCTCACAACAGCGCGTTACTACACGCCATCCGGTCGCTGCGTGCAAAAGCCTTATACCCCCGGCGACGAGGAAGACTACGACAACGACCTATTGCTGCGTGCCGAGCACGGCGAATACTATTCCGCCGACAGCATACGCCTGCACGGGCCTAAGTTCAAGACGCGCCTCGGTCGCACCGTCTATGGCGGCGGCGGTATCGTGCCCGACGTATTCGTGCCCCGCGACACCCTCGGCTTTACCTCCTATTTCAAGGAAGCCTATCTGGCAGGCATGATCAACAGTTTCGCTTATGCTTACGTCGATGCAAATCGCAAGGTTCTGGAGAAAAAGGAAACGCTCGCGGCACTGGTAGGGTATCTGAAAAAGCAAAACCTTGTGGAGCAGTTTGCCCGCTTTGCCGAGCGCGAAGGACTGAAACGCCGCAACCGCATGATAGCCGCCTCGCGCAAACTCATAGAAAACTATCTGATGAACGGCATTATCTACGACGTGCTCGACCTTGGCGCGGCCGTGGAATACAGCAATTCCAACGACCCCTTTATGGAGCGCGCCCTTGATGCCCTCAACGAAAACAATGCCTCGCTCAACTCAAAATAATCCGAACCATGCTTTCTCCCTCAAAGCAACAGCTTCGCGCAGCCATCAAGGCCTTGAAACTTTCACGCCTTTCGCCCAAATACAGGGCGGCATCTGCACTGCGGCTGATGCAGGAGGTAGAGAGGCATCCCGCTTTTGCGGCGGCAAGCACCGTGATGCTTTACCACGCTTTGCCCGATGAACCCGACACGCACCGTTTGCTTGAAAAGTATGCCGCATCAAAGTCCATCGTTTTGCCTTGTGTGGAAGGCGAGGATATTGTGCCGCGCCTTTATCGCGGCGAGCAGGATTTGCGGATAGGGGAGTATGGCATTGCAGAGCCTGTCGGCCCGGTCTTTGAAGATTTGGCGGCCATCTCCTTTATACTTGTGCCCGGCGTAGCCTTTGATGCTGCGGGCCATCGCCTTGGTCGCGGCAAAGGTTACTACGACCGTTTCCTCTCTTCCATGCCTATTCGCCCCTTTCTCCTTGGCGCGTGTTATGATTGGCAACAAGTGTCCGCCGTTCCCTATGAGCCGCATGATATAATTATGAACGAGGTAGCGGCAATTAGTCTTAATTGATAGAAAAAAATGAGATGCGTCCTTTTGGGACGCATCTCATTTTTGTTGTATTATTCTTAAAATCCAGTTTAGAGGTCGTAGGTGATACCCACGCCGAACACCTTGTTCGTACGGCTGTAAACGTCAACGCCGGGCAGGCCGGTGCCGTTGTAATTTTCGGAAGCCTTG
>JBJEAH010000102.1:0-2237 GCA_051868815.1 Alloprevotella sp. | reverse complement strand
GGCATTCCGCTCACAATGGTGTCAAACGCCACGGAGTCTGCCGAAAAGTAAAGGCGGTCGTCGGGCGAAGTGGACACGTCCTCGTCCGAAAGGCACGAGGCGAGGGAGCAGAGCAGGAGGGACAATAATATAATAATGGGTAGTCGGCGCATAGTCGGCAGGAGTAGGGATTTATAATGGGCATGATGCCCTGAAAGGGCTTAATAATAAAGCGCAGGGGCTTGCCCCTGTGGGGCGGCGTTTTGTTTCGATTGCCCCTGAAAGGGGCTAATAATTAAAAAGATATCTTCAAAGAATGATAATTATAAGCCCCTTACAGGGGCAATCGGATTGTGCCGGCCTTACGTAGGGGCAAGCCCCTACGCTGATTTATTTGCCCCTTTCAGGGTCAATGTTTGTTGCATTCGGCAAAATTCAAACTTGAACTTGTATTCGTTTTTATTTATTAGGAATATGTACAAGAATGTCGAGCAGATGATCCCAAACCATCTGCACGGTGGGGATAAGCAGGCGCTCGTCGGGCGAATGCACGCCGCGCAGCGTGGGCCCGAAGCTCACCATGTCGAGGTGGGGATATTTCTCGCTGAACAGGCCGCACTCCAAGCCGGCATGTATGGCGAGGATTTTCGGCTCCTTGTTGAACAGGCGCTTATAGCTTTCCTCGGCAATCTTCACGATGACGCTGTTGGGGTTCATCTTCCAGCCGGGATAGCCCTCGTTGGTCTCCACCTCTGCGCCGCCGAGACGGAAGGCTGCGCGGATTACTTCGGCCATGTACTCGCAGGCACTGCCCACGCTGCTGCGCTGGCTCGTGGTTACCTCCACCAAACCCTCGAGCTTGTGTATGCTGGCAAGGTTTGAAGAGGTTTCAACCAGCCAGTCCAAGTCTTGGCTCATCGCGAACACGCCGTTGTGCACGGCTTGCAGCGAGAGCAGCATGGCCTGCGCCGTCTTGCGGTCGATGGCCTTGGCGGCAGCGGGCTGGCTTTCGAGGTAAAACTCCATTTCCTTCTCTGTCACGGAATATTCCTCCGCAGCCTGCGCAGCCAGCACGTTGAGGTCGATGCGCATCTGTTCTTTCTCGGCAAACGGCACGGCGCACACGGCATAGCCCTCACGGGGAATGGCGTTGTGCAGACCGCCGCTCTGAATGTCTACGAGGCGCAGGTCGGTTTTTTCAAGTTCTGCCATGAGATAGCGCACGAGGAGTTTGTTGGCGTTGGCGCGTTTCTTGTTGATGTCGTCGCCCGAGTGTCCGCCCGTCAGCCCTTTCACGCCGACCTTGAAGCAGAAATAGCCTTCGGGCACGCTCTCTTCTTCATACTTGAAGCGGGCCGTGGTGCGTACGCCGCCGGCGCAGCTCACGAACATCTGTCCCTCGTCTTCCGAGTCGAGGTTGATGAGGAAGTCGCCCGTCATAAAGCCCGGCTGCAAGCCCATTGCGCCCGTCAGGCCCGTTTCCTCGTCGCGCGTGAAGAGGCACTCGATGGGGCCGTGCTTGATGTCGGTCGATTTGAGGATGGCCATCTGCATGGCCACGCCGATGCCGTCGTCTGCGCCGAGCGTAGTGCCGCGTGCCTTCATCCAGTCGCCGTCCACGTAGGTTTGGATGGCGTCGTTGTCGAAGTCAAACTCCACGTCGGCGTTCTTCTCGCACACCATGTCGAAATGGCTTTGCAGCACCACGGTCTTCATCTGCTCGCAGCCCGGCGTGGCGGGCTTCTTGATGAGCACGTTGCCCACGGCATCGACGAGCGTTTCCAGCCCGAGGCTTTCGCCGAAGGCTTTGAGGAAGTCTATCATCTTTTCTTCCCTCTTGGAGGGGCGAGGCACTTTGTTCACCTCTGCAAAGCAGTCGAACACGACGGCCGGCTGCAAATTTTCTTTTCCGTTCATAGTTATTTATTTTCTTGTTCTTGGTTTATAGTATCGGTTTCAGTTTCTTGTACAATCGGTTCGCTGTCAACTATTTCCTTATCCAGTTCCAGCATCTTGTTCGACCTTTTCCTCGTTACGGCATACCACCATACGAAGCACGCCGCCAGGGGCACAAGGAAATATATGGCAACTCCTCTAAATGGCGTGAGGAAACTGTAATACCAAAAGTAATAGGCAAGGAAATGATAAGTGAAAAAAATAAATGCGGGCTCTATGAATGCAGATTTCCGGGCATGAGGGTAGGCCTCTCCGTCGAACTTGTAATGCGCGTAATGGTAGCCGGCTGACATGCCGCAAAG
>JBJEAH010000101.1:0-12401 GCA_051868815.1 Alloprevotella sp. | reverse complement strand
TAATTTATTTTCCCCTTACAGGGGATACATCTGCAACAATATTTATTTTGCCCCCATTATGGGTTGCAGTGCGGGGATTAATCCAGCCGCCCCGTGCAACGCAGGTATTCCGTTTCGTAGATTTTCAGTTGGGTGAGTGCTTCGATGAGGCTGGTCTGCGACTGCTGCCAGGCGGCTTGGGCATCGAGCACATCGGTGAGAAGGCAGAGGCCTGCGGCATAGCGCAAGCGCGTGGTGCGCAGGCTTTCATCGTTTTGCTCCACAGACTTTTGTGCCGTTTCCACAAGCACGCGCCCGTCTATAAGGTTGGCCTGCGCCTGCTGCGCCTCGAGCGTCAGCTGACGCTGGCCTTTCTGCAAATCGAGCCGTGCGAGGTCTGCGTCGATACGCGCCTGTTTCACCTTGCTCCGCGTAGCGCCCCAGCGGCAAAGCGGGATATTCACCGAAAGCATGGCAAGGGCGAAATTGTCGCTCATCTTTTGTGTGAACGGGATATAGCCGCCCATTCCGTTGGAGACAAGTCCTTTGGTCTTGATGTTGCCATAGGCAGTGTAGCCCACCGAAAGTCCGACAGTGGGGAGCATCTCGCCGCGTGCCAGTTTGACTTGCAGCAGCTTCGCCTCGATCTGGCTGTGCAGGAGGGCGGTTTCGGGACGATGCGCCACGTCCGCGCTTGCGGCATTCAGCGCAGCTTCTGCGCGGGGCATGGTATCTGTGAGAACTATGGGCGTTTCGGGGTCAAGTCCCAATTCATAGCACAAGGCGAGGCGACACAACTTGACGCCGCTTTGCGCCTTGCGCAATTGGTAGTCCATTTCGGCACGTTTCGCACTGATGCGCTGCAGATCGTTTTCCACCGCCATGCCTGCCTGTACGCCAAGCCGCGCTTCGGCTGCAAGCGAATCCACATAGTGGATGTAACGGCGCACCACGCGCTCCTTCATCTGTACCGACACACACGTCCAATAAGTCTTGTCGGCGGCGGCAATAACTTCCGCGCGGGCTTTTCGCCGCTGCTCGTGCGCCGCTGTCTCGCCGATGCCTGCGAGGCGTTTGCCGGCTTGCAGGCGGCCGCCGGCGTAGAGCGGTTGCATGAGCGTGATGCCCGCCATGTATGCGCCGCGCATTTGCAGCGTCTGCCCCATCATTTCCATATCGGGAGCCACGTAAATGCCGTTTGCCGAAGCGTCTATCTGCGGCAGGAGGGCGGCTTGGGCTATCCGTTTGTCGAGGGCGGCGCGGCGCACGCCGCCTTCTGCCTTTTGCAAATCCTCATTGTAGGCCAGTGCCTTGGCGCGGGCTTCGGCAAGGCTGAGGGAAAGCGGCACGGGCTCTTGCGCCGCAAGCGGCAAACAAGGCGCGGCACACAATATTAATAAATATAGAGAAGCAAAAATATTTTTCATAAAACGCTCGTGAAATTATTTTTCGGCAGGTTTCTTAATGCGGAACAGGGCGGCATAGAACAAGGGCAGCAAGGCAAGCGTGATGAGGGTGCCCATTGTCAGGCCGCCCATAATCGTAAGTGCCATAGAGCCATACATCGGGTCGTTGACAAGCGGCAGCATGCCGAGTATCGTGGTAAGCGAAGCCATGGTTACGGGGCGCACGCGCGATGCCGTGGCCTGCAGGAGGGCGTAGTAGGGGTGTATGCCTTCTTCGGTCGTGAGGCGGTTGATTTCGTCCATCAGCACAATGGCGTTTTTCACCACCATGCCTATCAGTCCCAGTAAGCCCACGATGGCCATAAACGTAAAGGGACGATTGAAAGCAAGGAGCAAGGGCGCGATGCCGCAGATGGTGAACGGGAAGCAGATGATGATGAGCAGAACCTTGCGCCAGCTGTCGAAGAGCAGCAGCAGGATAAGCAGCACGATAAACACGGTTATGGGCAAGTAGCGCAGCAGCGTGTCGACGGCAGTGCCTTGCAGTTCCTGTTCGCCAGCCCATTGCCGTTCGTAGCCTTCGGGCAGGGGAATGCTGTCTATTTGCGCGCGTATGTCTGCCAGCACAGCCTCCGGCGTGGCATCATCGCGGTCGCCGTCGGGGTCGCATTCCGCCTCAATGACCCGCTGCCCGTTGAGGCGCACCACGAGCGGTTCCTCCCAGCCAAGCCGAATGCTGTCGGACACAGCCGAGAGCGGCGTGGAGCGGAATAGACCGCTCGCATCGAAACTTTTGCCGCTGATGGCGGCTGCGGCCTGCGAGGCATCTTCCTGCGAGAGGCGCACATTGAGCGTGCTCCAAGCCGGGATGTCGTTGAGCCGCTTGATGGCAGAGCCATCGGCGTTGCGCACATGCAGGTTGATGAGCATCGCCTTGTCTTTATCGTTAATAACGCCCACGGGCATGCCGTCGGTGGCGGCAAGGAGCGCATTGGCCACATCGCTGCGTTCCAGTCCGGCATATAGGGCTGCCTCGCGGCGGTAGTCCACGTTGAGCGTTTTGCCCATCGGTTTCCAGTTGTTTTGCACGGAGAAGGCATCCACGTAGGGCGAGCGGCGCATCACGTCTTCGGCTTGTGCGGAAAGCTGGCGAAGCACTGCGGGGTCAGGTCCGGAAAAGCGCACCTCGACGGTATGGGAAGTGGCGATGGAGAAATTATATTTGCGCAAGCGTATGGTGGCATCGGGAAAAGCCTCACGCAGCAGGCGGCGCACCTCGGGTATCTGACGCACCACCTCCTCGTAGTCTTTGCAGTCTACGAGCAACTCGCCGTAACTGTCGCCGCCATTGGTCATGGGACGCACCAGGCAGTAGCGTGCTGGCACGCTGCCCATGCAGGCTGTGATGCGCTCTATGCCCTGACGCTTTTTCAGCATCCCGGTCATGCGCAGCAAGTCCTTGCGCACACGGTCGGGCGAGGTCTGCGGCGGCAGGCTGTACTCCACAATGAACTGTTTGTAATCGAAATCAGGGAAAAACAGGTTTTTCACCTTTGTCATCGCCACCCCCGACACTACGAGCAGCACGCAGGCGGAGGCAATCGTGGCTGCCTTGTGGGCAATGAACAGCGAGATAGTGCGGCGCACAAATTTGTGCAGTTTGCCCTCCGCCGCTTCTTTCTTCCCGCCGCCAGAGGCAGGCAACCACGACCGGGCACAGATAGGCACCTGTACCAATGCGAGGAACCAACTGGCAAGCAGGCTCACGCAGAGTACGAGGAACAGGTCGCGGGCATACTCGCCGGCGGAGTCGGGCGAGAGATACACGGCGATAAAAGCCGAGGCGGCAATAATCGTGGCCCCAAGCAACGGCATGGCCGTGTTGCTCCCGATGCGGAACAGATAGGACGACTGGGGCAGCCCTTTTGCCTTGTCCACGAGGATACCGTCCATTATCACGATGCTATTGTCCACAAGCATACCCATCGCCACGATAAAAGCTCCGAGCGAGATGCGTTGCAGCGTGGTGCCGCACATCAGCAGTATCGGAAACGATACGGCAATGGTCAGCACCAGCCCAAACCCTATGATTGCGCCGCTGCGCCAGCCCATGGTGAAGATAAGCACGAGGATCACAATTGCCACGCTCTCGCAGAGATTTATGAGGAAGGCGTTTATGGCTGCGCTCACCTTTTCGGGCTGAAAAAATATTTTTTCCACCTCAAGCCCCGCCGGCAGGCGCGGCGACACCTCTGCAAGGCGCTTGTCCACGGCCTTGCCCACATCTGTCACTACTGTGCCGGCTTGCATGGAGAGGCAAAGCGCGAGCGCGGGCTTGCCGTCTACGAAAAATCCGCCCGTCTGCGGTTCGGCATAGGCACGCTCTATGCGGGCAATGTCGCCGAGGCGCACAATTTTGCCCTCCGCGCTCTTGACGCGCAGGGCGGCGATGTCCTTTTCGTTGGTCACAGCACTGCCGATGCGTATCTGCAGGCGTTCGTCGCCAGCCTCGTAGTTGCCGGCGTGGAGCGCGGCATTGGCTTTTTGCAAAGCCATCATAATCTGCGCCGGCACGATGCCGTTGGCGGCCAGTTGCTCTTTGGAGAGCGTGATGTTGATCACCTCGTCGCGGCTGCCCGAGATGATTACGCGCTTCACGCCCTTCACCGCCAGCAACTCGCGGCGCAGCATCTTGGCGTAACGCTCCATTTCCGTATAGTCGTACCCGTCAGAGGTCAGTGCGAAGAACATGCCGTAAACGTCCATCATGTCGTCCACGACAATGGGGTCGTAGCAACCGCTCGGCAACTGGCTGCGCACGTCGCGCACCTTGCGCCGCAGCATTTCGAAATGTTCTTCGAGGTCTTCGAGCAATACCGACATTTCAAACTCTACTGCGAAGGTGGCCATATTCTTGCTGCATTCTGTCGTGATTTTCTTCACGTCGGGCAGCGTGCGCAGGCGGTCTTCCATCACCTGTGCCACCTCCAATTCCATTTTGTGAGCATCGGCACCGGGATAGGGTACAATCACCATTGCCTGCTTCACGGCAACGGCGGGGTCTTCGAGTTTGGGCATCATGGCAAACGCCAAAAGCCCTGCCAGCAGCATTCCAACCAACATCGACCAGAAGAGGGTGGGGCGCTGCATAAAGAATTTGGTAACCCTGTTCATAGCAGACCTCCTATGTTGGTTGGGCTTTCAGGGGCCAGCGGGCGCACTTTCTCGCCTTGGCGCAAAGCGTGCACACCGGCTTTGACCACCTTCTCGCCGCCGCTCAGACCGCCAGTGATGACGGCATTGCCTTCGGCATCAATCCCATCGGTTTTTACGGGAACAAGTTGTACCGTGCTATCGGCACGCATCACCCACACGGCGGTGCGCCCGCCTTTGTTCAAAAGCGCATGTAGAGGCAAGCGGAAGCATCTGGCTGCTTGCTGCGCGAGGGGAGCGTTGCCAAATGTCAGTTCTACGTTCATACCTGCAGTGATATGCCCGTCAGGCTGCCCCTCAAACACGTAACGGGCGGTATAAAGCTGGTCGGCGTCGGCTTTCGGCACCAGGCTGTTTAGCCGCATCGGCATCTTTTTGTCCGGTAGCAGGTTAGAGGTGCAAACGCATGAGGCTATCTGCTTGCGGTCCAGGCACATCGCGGCAGGCAATGCAACGGTCACCGCCAATCCATCGGTATTTAGAATAGTGCAAACCGCTGTTCCGGCATCTACCATTTCGCCAGTTTCAAAGTTGACTGCCGACACGTAGCCCGAGGCGGGGGATTTCAATTGCGTATATTCCAGCTTGTTGCGGTCGGCTTGCAGTTGCACTCCCGCCCTACGCAGCCCTGCTACTGCTTTTTCGTAGTCGTTTGCCGAAAGGCTGCGTCCCTCATAGAGCAGCCGCAGGCGTTCCACCTCAGCTTGCAGCTGTTTGTGTTGAATTTCAGAGGCCTCTACGCCGAGACGGTAGTCTTTGTCATCGAGCACGGCCAGCAGCTGTCCTTCTCTCACGCGGTCGCCTTTGCGAACTGCGAGCCGGGCTATCTGCCCCGCTGTCTTGAAAGCGGCTGCCACTTCCTTGTTCTCCTCCACCCGTCCGGCAAAACTGCGATTGCCGTCGGCATAGAGCGGCTGCGGCAAAGTGAGTTCCACTGTGCGCATGACAGGCTCGCCGGCTTTTTTGGAACAGCCTGTCAAAAGCAGGGCGGCGGGCAGCAATAAACAAATAAAGGGTCTTTTCATAACAATTGCCTGATAAAAGATGTTTTGTTTTGCAAAATTCCGCCTTTCTCCTTGCCCGCTAATTATCCTTAATGTGTAAAAAATGTTCGTTTGGTCGTTTTTCTTTTCTTTTTTTTGCCCTTTTATTATAAGAAAAACGGGCAAAAGGTATAATTTTGCCCTGTTTCAATAATATTTCAGCGATATGAAAAAAAGCCATTCTGCCCCTCCTTTCCAAAATCTCGACTTATGGCTCATGACCGACGACAGCCACCGGTTGTCTTACGGCGGCTTCTTGCTTTTGCATGACAATATATATAATGAATGCCCCGGGCAATTTCTTGCCACTATTGGCAGCATGGCCGGAAGGCCTTGCAAATGCAGTTGCCATCTCGGCATTATTTGCCTTGGCGGAGAGGTGGCCTTCAAATACCGGCTCGTGCCCAAGCGTGTGACTGCCGGCGAGGCAGCCTGCATACCTGCAGGCACCTTGTGCGAATTAACGTCGATTTCGCCCGACACACAGCTTGTTCTTGTCGGTCTCCGCCCCGAATTGCTGCCTCCCTATGCCAGTACGGCGCAATTTGCCGAAGCAAGCAAGATTATCCTTGACCGTTGCGTGAACAGGCTGACAGATCAGGAGATACAGACCGTGGTAGGGCTTTATCGACTAATGCGCCACACCATTATGCAGCCGCAACACTTTACGCGGCAGGAAGTAATCGAGGGCGTGCTGAAAACGATGGTGGCAGAAGGTATCAACATGATGCTGCGCGAGGCAAGTAGCGAGCGCGAAGAGGGGAAGTCGGACAGGCAGTGCGCAATTTTCGAGCAGTTCCTTAATCTTGTGCGTGAGAACTATCGGAAAGAGCGGTTCGTGTCGTTTTATGCCGACCGCATGTGCCTTACGCCCAAATATCTCTCGATGGTGGTTTATCGTGTGAGCGGCCGCCATGCCGGGGAATGGATACGCGACCTCTTGGCACTCGATGCCAAAGCGTTGCTGCAAAGCGGCAAATACACGGTAAGTCAGGTAGCAGATTTACTTGGATTTCCCAACAATTCTTTCTTTGGGAAATGGTTTAAGGCGGTCACGGGCTTGCCTCCGAAACAGTACGCTTGCGGGGCACAGTAGTGCTTTGTTTTCCTCCGCCTACTCTGCCACAATAGATGCCGAGGCAGAAGAACCGCGGTATTCGGGAGCGTAGACGCAGGTGACGGCAGCGCAACCTGCCTTATACGTTCCGGTGCGGTCAATAAAACCTTCTTCGGTGACGGTGAGCGTACCGCGCGACATCTTTTCAAAGAAAAATTCGGTGGAGGCATCGTGCACGGCACGGTAATAGCAATGCCCGTTGCTCCAGTCTGCGCCAGAGAGGGCGCGGCGCGGGGCGAAGCAGGCAGGACGCGGCAGGCGCAGCGACACGAAATCGAAGTCGCGGGCAGCCGTTACGGTAGCCACCTGACGCACGCGGTCGCCGACCTTTGCTGAAACGCCGCCCTGCTCCATGGATTGCCAAACGCCATCTCGCCACACCTCAAAGCGGCGCGTAACGCGCAGGTCGCTGCCCGTGGGTGCGGCATCCTCCTGAGGCATTGAAGAAATGGCGGTCACGCTGCCCCAAGAAAGCCCATCCGAAGGCTTTTCTACGATTAAAACGCTACTTTTTGAAGCAATGGGGTCGGTATATGTGTCGCGCACATAACCGATAGTAGCATTTGTGTCCCCATTCTTGCTGTCACTATCGGCGAGCACGGTGCGCCCGGCTTTCAATGTGTAAGAAAGTGGCGCATTATTCTCAGGTTTCATCACCTTTGCCGCATTTGCCTTTGCCGAAGGTGCGGCAAGCAGGCAGTAAAGCGCATCGGCTGTGGCGATAGAAGTGTCCCACATCTGCGTGCGCTTGCTCTGCATCAGCCAAAGCCGCATCTCGTCCACCAGCGCAGCGTATTCGGGAGCTGCGGAAAGGGCTTCGATGGCAATGGTCTGCGTGGGTATGCGATAGGACGCGGCAAACATCGGAGCGCGGGCTGAGTCGAAGAAACGCCCGACGGCGGCATTGCCCACGGTATATTCCGAGAGACTTTCGAGCAGGGCGGAAGCCTTTTCTTTTTGTCCGTCAAAATCGAGGGCAAGTGCCATAAGCGATTTGGCGTAAAGGTCGCTGCCGCCTGCCTGCTCCGCGCAGCGTTCGAGCACAAACTGCGCGTTTTCATCGAGTTTTTCGCCGCGTACGGCATAGAGGTAAACCACCGTGAGCCATAAGCGCGATGGCACGGCGTGCTGTGCGGTCTTATTCGATACGCCCCTACTCTTTCGCTCATATTCCTTCATCTCTTTTACGGCATTTGCCAAAGACTTTTTCAAGCAAGCGAAGCCGCGGGCCGCCATGGGTGCGGCGGTTTGCTCGCCGGCAAGGTTTTGGAGGCGCGAGAGCAGCAGCACGTTCTGCGCCGTGATGTAATCGTTGCCCGGCATTTTGGGATACCAACTCCAAGAGCCGTCGGCATTTTGCAGGGCTTTGAGTTTGTCGAGTGCCGACTGGGCACGCAGCACGTAAGCGGTAGAATCGAAGAGCAACTGCAGTTCGCCCGCCCGCCGACGCTCCGCCTCTGCCTCCCGCAGCCACGGCGTTTCTTCCGCCACGGAAGCAAAGGCATTGCTTAAAGGCGTTTCGCGCTCAGTGCCCGCACTTAGATCGGCGGCATATTGGCGAACGGCGGGCAGGGCGTTGGCGATGTGCCGACCCAGGGCAAGGGCGTAGTAACGGGCTGCCAGCGAAAAGGCGTCCGTGCTTTCCAGACTCGAGAGTGCAGGCAGGGCACTTACGGCATACCAAGTGGGATTGCTGCTCATTTCTACGATGAAACGGCGGTTTTCTGCCTTTTTCTCCTTAAAAAGGGTATCGAGGCGCAGTGTGTGCGCACCGCTCTGCGTGAAGGAGAAAGGCAAGGTGCGGCGCACTTCTACCATATCTGCCAGCACGGGCAGCACGTGCTCCTCGCCGTCGGCATAGCCCTCGGCTGCGGCGGTAAATCGGCACACCACGGCCTGCACCTGCTCCGGCACGGTGAAAGCAAAGGTCAGCGCGACAGCACCATTCGCCCCTACTCGGGCCGGTTGCCTGTTCTCGGCGAGCGGGCGCATCGTGGCGGCATCGAGTATTTGCATCGTCACGTTTGCCGCCAAGTCCTTGCCCGTAAGATTGCGGAGCGTGACGGGCAGGGCGGCGCGGTCGCCGCTGCGGAGGAAGCGCGGCATTTGCGCTTGCAGCATAAACTCTTTGCGGGCCACGACAGTCGTGTCCAAAAGCCCGTAGTCCACGGCTTGCGTATGCGCCAGCAGTTTGAGCCGCCAACTGGTGAGCGATTCGGGGAGCGTGAACACGAGGTCCACGTGTCCGAGACTGTCGGTGCGGAGCTGTGGCTGGAAGTAGGCGGTTTCTGCAAAGTTCTTGCGCATTTGGCCTTCGTTGGCAGTGGCAGCATCTGCACTTTTCATATCATTTTCCGCGCTTTCATCGGTTGTAACGAGTTTGTCCGCCATATCCATTGAAGCAACCGCGCCTTTAATCATGAACCTTTCTTTGCTTTCCTGAACGGCAGAGTTACCAGCCGCCAAGGCCGGACTGCGGAAACGGCGGTAACCGGGATAGTATGCCGTGGAGAAAATGCCCAATTCATCGCGCCAATGCGTAAATTCCTGTTGCTTTTCCTTTTCTGATTTATAAGACACCCACCCCGAAAGCATCGCGGAGGGTTGCTCGCCGCCGCTCCAGAAGTTATAGACCGTGGCGCGGTGGAAGTCCGTGCCCGTAAGTGACCAGCCCATTGTTCCGAAAGCATCGAGCGAGGCATCGTAGAGCGTAGCCATGAGCGAAGCATCGGCAGGGCGGCCATCGGGGTGCGTCACGCGCAACCGCCATTGCTCCTCCTTGCCCGGCGTGAGGGCGGAGCGGAAGGTGGTCCACTGCAAGCGCAGGCTCTTGTTGGGCGCAGGTTTCAGCAGGTCTACACTGAACGAATGTAACTCGCCGTCGCGCATCAGCGCAAACCAAGCCTTGCCACTTTCGCCCCATTCCGGCTTATATGCCAAGTCGAGGCGGAGGAGGGTGTCATTAAGGACGATGCGGCGGCTTTCCACGAGCCGGCCGTTGCCGAACACGTCGTAAAAGAGGGTGGCGTCCTTGCAGGGCGAGCCTACGAGCACCAGCGCACTGTCGCGGGCGGCAGAGAGGCGCACGTAGTGCCACAGGGGTTGGTCGGCAGAGGGGGTGCGCACATCTTGCTCGGAGAAAATCGTGAAGCGCACGGTGTCGGTGTCTTCGCCCACGGCGAGGGCTGCAGCATACGCGCCGGAAGGAAGTCCTGCCAACTCCACCGTACTGAACGGCTCGCCGGCGGCAAATCGGCCCTTAAAGACGGTTGCCCCGTCTTTTAAGATGCGATACATTCCCTCGCCTCCAAGTTCTGCACCGGCGGCATTCGTGCGATGCACGAGCACCGTGGCTGGCATTTCCTTGCAAATCGCCTGCTGCCACTGCACGGAAAGCCACGAGCGGCGGCTGGCCGTGTGCAGCGACAAAGAGGCAGAATTGGTCTCTCCGCCCTCGGCGGTAACGTCGCACGCCAACTCATATATATATATATTGTATGGCATCGCCTTCCTGCTTGGCAGTCCCGGCACAACGACGTTTAGGGAGAATCGGCCCGCCGAGTCGGTAGTGCATTGTCCTGCTTGGGGCGCATTTTCCGCATTGGCGGCACGCCAGTAGGAGCGTGCCGATAGCCGCCATGCCACCTCAGCATCGCTCACGGGCAGTCCCGTGTAAGTGCGTGCCGTGCCTGTGATGCGCAGCGTGTCGCCGGGCGCATAGGCTGCTGCGGGCTGGTCAATAGTTACGGTGAAAGCGGGGCGTTTGTACTCTTCCACGCGAATGGAGCAATAGGCAGAGCCGTTGCCCTCTGTGGCTTTCGCTTCAATGCTGAACAAGCCGGGCAATACCGCAGACGGCAGATCAAATGTGCCGCTCACCGTGCCGAAGGCATCGGTCAGCAGTTGGGTTTCGGCCAACTTCCGGTGGTTGGTGTCGTAGAGGCGCACGGTCATCGGGCAGTTTGGCAATGCCTGGAACGTATCTCCGCAGCGCGTGAAACAGATGCCGCCGAAGCGCACTGCCTGCCCGGGGCGGTAGATGCTGCGGTCGGTGAAGATTTGCCACGACTGCTGCAAGCGTTCATCGGCATTGCCGTTGTAGAAGAAGCCCGAAGGCACGCCGAATGCCGGTGAAAAGGCATCTTTTCCATGCGAGGCGAAGTAGCGCAGACTGTAATTGCCGCGCGGCAGCAGTGCCTGCCCCGTACTGTCGCAACGGGTGGCGGTCTGTGCGCTGCGCGTGGAGGTATTGAATGCCTTGACGGTTCCGCCTTGCAGGGGTTTGCCCGTTGCGCCGTCTACCAAAACCACGCGTGTCTCCTTGCCCGTCACGGCCAGGCGCAGGGCACGTACGGCCGAAACGCTCACCACCTCGCGCGAGAGGCAACGCCCGTCTGCCAAGAGTTCGCAAAGGTAAAGGCCGGGACTGTCTAAACTGAACGTCAGACTGTCGGTCTGCTCGGCGTATGGCGGCATGGCATGAAGTGTCTTCGTCACCGTAGCCACGGCCTTGCCGACAATCTTCCGTAACTTATCTATCGTCCATTCGCCCGTCTCGTATTCGTAGGCGGTCAGCCCCAAAGACAGGAAACGCAGGCCGGCTTTCTTCAAATTCCGCGCCTGGATGGCAACAGTATAGGCGCGGCCCGGCAGACAGAGTGCCGGCATATCGGCAATGTCTGCCTTTGGCTGCTCCTGCGATTTGAGGAAATTGCGCAGCACAGCCGCGCCGTCGGTCTTTCCATAGCGTGCCAACGCCGTGCGAGCCGCAGCATTGGCAAGGCTGTCGGCCTGAGGAATATCGGCCACCTGATAAGCGCGGCAAAGGGCAATGGCGGCATAGACAGCCTGCGGCAAATCGGCATAGTCCGTAACCATGCGGCGCAGAACCTCTATATTATTATAATTGTCTGCCGATACGGCATCAAGGCTATCGAGGCGCAGCAAGAGGGCGGCGGCGCGGTTGCCGTCGGCAAGGTATCCTGCAATGGCTTGCCCGTAGGCAGCGGCGCATTCCTCGCGCGGCAAGAGGTTGGCGGCGCATATGCTACGCAGCACGATGCTCAACACGTCATCGCCAAACAACCGGCTGTCTTTTCCTTCCGTAAAAAGAGGCAGATAGTCCTTGGCACGGGCGCGGCGCAGGGTTTCCATCGGCTGCAACGCCTGACGCACATGCCGCCGGGCGGCGGAAACGGCGGCGGTGTCGCTTCTGCCTGCCGAGATCCACGTGTAAGCCGAACCGAGCAAGGCGTGGCGCAGGGCGTTGACGGCTGCACTGTCGGGCGCATCGGGCATCGCCTCAAACTCTTTGATGAACACCCGCGCCGTGTCGGGCGAAAGGGTCCACCCTTGCTGCACCAGCACGAGCATCGCCTTCATCTGCTCCACGCGGTTGCCTTCTGCCTGCGCTTTATCATAGATATGGCGCACGGCGGCCATGACGGTTTTCGGCAGGTCCTTCTGCTGCGCCGCCTGCACGTCTTGCCAAAGCGTTTCGTACGTCTGTGCCGCTACGGGCATGATAGAAACCATGCAAAGCCATGTGGCAAGCACCAGCTTTTTGCCTAACATCAAAAGAGATTTGTTCATAATCAATCATCTGTTAGTTGGATAAGGGGATAAATTATATATGGTGGGTTG
>JBJEAH010000100.1:0-2279 GCA_051868815.1 Alloprevotella sp. | reverse complement strand
AACTATCCTATATGAGCGCAAAAACTATCCTATATGACCGTAAAAATTATAAGCAAGCCCGTAAAAATTTGCTCCTTGATAGTTTTTGCGAAGCCCTTGATAATCGCTCCGAAGTTCTTTCCTGTAAAAATTTCCTTAAAGAGCGTTTTGATTTTGTAAAGGCAAATTTTCCGTTTCTTAATTATCCCTAAACTTTTGCCCGAGGTCGCCTTAACGATTGCAAACGTGCCGGCAACTCTCTGCGCAGGGACGCGAGCGGCATTAACGAAATTTGCATTTCTCCAACCAAGGAAAGGGGAGCGGGCGCGGGCATATCAGCAAGGGCAACGCCGGGGATTTCCATTAACTGCTATTTACATAAAAATGGCAACCACTCGTCATCGCGACGAATGGTTGCCTCACAGAACTTATATAGAGATGAAAAAACTATTTTTCCTTGTTGCTGATGCAAAATTAAGGGAGAAGATTTTTTCTTGCAAATATTTTTCGGGAAAAATGCACGGAAATTCGACCAAAAGGCATTTTTTATCGATGAACTAATCTGATGCAGGTCTCTTCCAGTGCTATTTTGCGTGCTTTGTAGAGTGTGCCGAGGGCTTGCTTGAAGGTTTTTTTGCTCACGCCGAAGCGTGCGGCGATTTCCTCGGCGGGCGTTTTGTCGGTGTAGGGGAGGGTGCCGCCGGCTTCTTTGAGGGCTTCGAGGAGGGCGGGGGCGAAGTCGCGGAATTTGCTCTTGCCGATTTTCTGCAGCGAGAGGTCGAGGCGGCCGTCGGGACGCAAGTTCACCACGGTTGCTTTCAGCAGGTCGCCGCTATGGGGCTCGGTGAAAATCTGATTATCGTAAATCATGCCTGCAAAGCGGTTGTCCACGATGACCTTGAAGCCGAGGGGTGTTTTCTGCCAGATGAGAGCGTCTACCTCCATGCCCCGGTGGTAGAGGCCGGGGCTGGCGTGGCGGATAAAGCGTTCGATTTTCGCCGTGCCCACGATGCGCCGCGACTCCTCGTCTATATATACGTACACAAGGTATTTGCGGCCCTGCTCCATCTTTGTTTTCTGCTCGCGGAAGGGCACGAAGAGGTCTTTCATCAGTCCCCATGAGAGGAATGCCCCGTATTCGTTCACCCATGCCACTTCGAGAAAGGCAAAGTCGCCCACTTGGCAGAACGGCTGTTCGGTGGTGCCGACGAGGAGTTCTTTCTGGTCGAGATAGACAAACACGTCCACGGCATCGCCGGGGTGCATCTCGGGGCGCACATAGTTTTTGGGCATCAGTATCTCGCCGATGTCGCCGCCGTCGAGGTAGGCTCCGTGGTCGGTGAAGCGTGTGATAGTCAGTCGGTTGTATTTTCCTAAGCGTATCATTGGTTTAAGTGCTGCGTTATTGGTTTACCACCACGCCGTCGACGAGGTGGATGGTGCGGTCGGTAAGCGTGGCGAGCTGTTCGTCGTGGGTAACGATGACGAACGTCTGGCCCATTTCGTCGCGCAGGCGGAAAAAGAGGTTGTGCAACTCCGTCTTGTGCTGCGTGTCGAGGCTGCCGGAAGGCTCGTCGGCGAGAATGACGTCCGGCTCGTTCATCAGCGCGCGCGCCACGGCCACGCGCTGCCTTTCGCCGCCCGAGAGCTGTGCGGGGCGGTGCTTGGCGCGGTCGCTAAGGCCGAGGTAGTCGAGCAGTTGCATGGCGCGTTCCTTCATGCTGCTGCGGCTGAGTCGTCCGGCAATCATGGCGGGTATCATCACGTTTTCGAGGGCGGTGAACTCCGGCATGAGCTGGTGGAACTGGAACACGAAGCCGAGGTGCTCGCAGCGGAAGCGTGCCAGTGCCGAGCCGCGCAGGGCGAGCACGTCGTTGCCGGCGATGCGCAGCGTGCCGCTGTCGGGGCGCGCCAGGGTGCCGGCTATTTGCAGCAGGGTGGTCTTGCCCGCGCCGCTGGGGCCCACGATGCTCACCACCTCGCCTTTGGCGATGTGCAGGTCGATGCCTTTCAGCACCTCGAGTTGCCCGAAGGATTTTCTTAGATTTTGTATTTCAATCATTTCGGTGTGTGTTGTCGGGGATATGGCAAAATATAGTTGGGGCGGCCCCGATGAATATCGCAAACAAACTTTTTCCTCAACCGCTGCAAAGTTAAGCAAATCTTGCTTGTTTGTCCCTTTGCTTATAGGATAAATAGCATTTTCCAATAAGAATAATTGGCTGTTTGCGCGGTTTTGGGTAATTTTGCACACAATTATATATTTATATAACGCCAAAATAACGTAATCAAATGAAGAA
>JBJEAH010000099.1:0-2282 GCA_051868815.1 Alloprevotella sp. | reverse complement strand
CGACAACTACAACGCCATCGAAGTGCCCTACGTAGACGCCATACCCTCCGACTACGACGGAGCCATGGGCGTGCCCATTACGTTCCTCGACAAATACTGCCCGGAACAGTTTGAGATATTAAACGCTAATGATTTCAGAAAGAACAACTCTGTACCTTTCAAGCAACATGGTCTAATAAAAGATAAGGATGGTGCGATAAATGGGAAACCAACCTATGCCCGTGTCCTTATCCGAAAAAAGTAGGGGCGTTTTGAATAATGTCGGCTGCACTCGGCAATTTGAGCGAGCTCAATTGCGCTCGTTTGCACGCCATTTGCAAAACGCCCGGTAAATGATTGCCTCATTGATATTCACCACGCGGCGCACACGGCGGGCGTTCTGCAGAACGCCCCTACTATTTACCCATTCGGCGCAGTCAATAAAATAACTAATTCACCACACAATATTATATATATGACCCTCAGCGTTACCCGCCCGATACCGCAAATACTGCGCTACCTTTTCCAGATGTGGAAAGGGCTGCGGCTGCAATTCTTCCTCAACCTCTTCATCGGCGTGACCGGCGTGGGCATCAGGCTGCTCTTCGTGTGGGTCACGAAACTGGCCATCGACACCGCCACGGGCGTGACGCAGGAGTGGTCGCTCACGTGGCTCTTCGTGCTGCTGGGCATCATCACGGCTGTGCAAATAGCCTTGTCAAGAGCGGCGCGGTGGATTGCCGCCACGCTGGGACTCGACGGCCGCTGCAAGATGCAACGCGCCTGCTTCCAGAAACTGCTCACCGCTGACTGGCTCGCCATGAAACAATATCACAGCGGGCACCTCATCAACCGCATCGAGCGCGATGTGCGCGACGTGGCGGGCTTTCTCACCGACGGGCTGCCCAACCTCTTCAACACCGTGGTGCAATTTGCCGGGGCATTTTTCCTCCTCTTCTATATGGACAAGATGCTGGCGTGCATCGTGGTGTTTGTCGTGCCGTTCTTCCTGCTGGCCGGCAGGCTCTACGTGCGCAAGATGCGCCGCCTCACCCACGAGGTGCGCAACACGGAGAGCCGCATACAGGCCTTTATTCAGGAAACGCTGCAGCATATCCTCGTGGTCAAGACCCTCGAGCGCACCGATACGGCGGGCAAGGAACTGCTCGGCAGGCAGACGACGCTGCGCGGCGAGGTGATGGAAAGCACGCGCTACTCCGTGATCACCACGACGGTGATGAACATCGGCTTCTCCACGGGCTATCTGCTCACCTTTATCTGGGGCACCACGAGCCTGCGCGACGGGCTGATTACCTACGGCGCGATGCTGGCGTTCATACAACTGGTGGGACAGATACAAACCCCCGTGCGCACGCTCACGCAGTTCATTCCCATTTTCATCAGCACCTTCACCGCCGCCGAGCGGCTGATGGACATCGACGACATCAAGCAGGAGGCGCAGATGCAGCCGCGCAGGCTCAAGGGCGGCGTGGGCATCGCGCTCCAAGACCTCACGTTCCAATACACGCCCACCTCGCGCCTTATTTTCAACAAATTCTCCTACGACTTCCCCGCCGGCAGCATCACGGCCATTCTCGGCGAAACGGGCGCGGGCAAGACCACGCTGATCCGCCTGCTGCTCGCCCTCGTAACGCCCACTGGCGGCCGCGCCGCGCTCTGCGCCGACGGCGGCTTGGAAGACATCAGTCCCGCCCTGCGTGCCAACTTCACCTATGTGCCGCAGGGCAACACCTTGCTTTCGGGCACAATACGCAGCAACCTGCTGCTCGGTAACCCCGATGCCACGGAAGCCGAGATGCGCCGCGCCCTCGCTTTGGCGTGTGCCGACTTCGTGGAAAAACTGCCCGACGGACTGGACGCGCCGTGCGGCGAAATGGGCGACGGATTGAGCGAAGGGCAGTCGCAGCGCATCGCCATAGCCCGCGCCCTGCTCAAAGAGAGTCCCATTCTGTTGTTAGACGAAGCCACGTCCTCGCTCGATGCCGAGACGGAGCGGCGCGTGCTTCAGAACATCGCCTCAGAGTATGGCGGCCGCACCACCATCATCTTCGTGACCCACCGCCCCGAGGCCCTGCGCCACGCCACGCAAACGCTGAGGCTGGAAAAGACGGGGAAATGACACTGCTGCATTCACACAGGGGGGGCTGTGTCAAAATGTGCATGTAGCCCTGAAAGGGCTTAATAGCAAAGCGCAGGGGCTTGCCCCTGTGGAAAGACGATAGAATAAGATTGCCCCTGTAAGGGGCTTATAATTAGAACTTAATAAAGTTGTTCATATAAAT
>JBJEAH010000098.1:0-12528 GCA_051868815.1 Alloprevotella sp. | reverse complement strand
TTCGGACAATGCCAAAGACATACTCGAATTTCTTTTTGACTATCTCAGATTGGAGCGAGTAAAATTCCCAAAACTCCTCTGAAAAATACAGTTCTCTTATCGCATCGTCTTCTTTTATGCTGCAAATGTAACTAATAAGATACATTTGCGCAAATTTTTCTGGGGAAAGCGATAAAGATGCATACAACAATTTTCATTACTCGCCATTCGGCTTTGATTATGCCGCTATGATTACCCGCATCACTGCACAAAAACGCGCCGAACCGCCATTTTCTGCGCAAACAATCGTAAATTTGCGGTAAGATAATGCACATTTTGAAAAACATATTGCTTTGCCTTTTCGCGCTGCTGCTTGCCGCCGCCTGCAAGCGCAGCCCCGAAGCCCCGATATCGCCGGGGGCTTTCACCGCCGCCGGCGCGGGCGAAGACCCATATACTTACGAGGAGATACAGGAAAGCGGGGAACTGATTGTTGCCACGATTTCGGGACCCGACACTTACTTTGAATACCAAGGGCGCGGCATGGGCCTGCAATTTGCCTATGCCGAGGCATACGCCGTGGCGGAAGGGCTGCGGCTGCGCGTGGAACTGGTGCAAGACACTCTTGCACTCTACGAAATGCTCCGCCGGGGCGATGCCGACATAGCGGCCTTGCAGTTGCCGGAAATGCTTTCTGAAAAGCACGGCGCACGCGCCGCAGGCGTTTGTGACGAGAAAGCGCAAACGTCTTGGGCAGTGGCGGTTAGCAACGACCAGTTGGCGCAATCCTTGAACGATTGGTTTGCCCACGCCGATGCGCCCGACATCAAGGAAAAAGCGGACAGTCAAATCGCGAAGCGCACGCAGGTGAAGCGTCACGTGAAAGCACCCTACATATCCCGCGAGAAGGGCATCATTTCCATTTACGACGAGCAATTCAAAAAGGCTGCCGCCCACGTGGGTTGGGACTGGCGGCTCATTGCCGCGCAATGCTATCAGGAGTCGGGCTTCGACGCGAACGCCGTTTCGTGGGCGGGTGCCTGCGGACTGATGCAACTGATGCCTGCCACGGCGGAAAGCGTGGGGTTGTCCGTGGACAATATTTACAGCCCTAACGAAAACATCGCCGCCGGCGCACGCTATCTGAAAAGGCTTGCTTCTAATCTCTCCGACATACAGAGCGCGGCCGAGCGCATCAAGTTCACGCTCGCCTGCTACAACGCCGGGCCGGGCCACATTGCCGATGCCCGCGCCCTGGCCCGCAAGCACGGCAGGAACGATGCCGTTTGGGACAACGTTGCCCCTTACGTGCTCGGCCTTTCCCAGCCGCGCTTTTACCGCGACCCCGTGGTGCGCCACGGATATATGATTGGGTCGGAAACGGTGAACTATGTAGCGTCTGTCGTGAGCCGTTGGCAGAGTTACGGCGGCGTGGTCTCTTCCGCGTCTCCCGCTCCCGCCGCCCTGCCGGCCGCCGAAAAGCCCGCCCGAAAGCCCAACCGTTTCAGCCGTCCCGAGAAAGTGCTTTCGCCGGAAGAACTGATGAAAAAGGAATAGCGAGAGTTATTTTAGATAAAGGCTACGCGATGGTTGGATTAGGTATTAAGTGCCTGGAAGGCACTACGGAGCGAAGCGACGATAACCGGGGACGAAGTCCTCGGAAAAGTGATACGAGGACGATGTGCCTGGAAGGCACTACGCCACAGGACATACACTTTATACATCGTCACAGGCGTACTGCCTTCCAGGCAGAATCATTGTGATAGCCTCCCCCGAGGACTTCGTCCCCGGTTATCGTCGCTTCGCTCCGTACTGCCTTCCAGGCAGTTAATACTTGAATCAAATTAATTTCTAATTCAACTAACAGGTTTACACAGATTTTGAAATTCCTATACAAATAATCATTTGCAGTAAACCCCATCAACCAAAAGAAATATCCTTTTTTCCTCCTCCCATGCCCGTTTTCTCTGAAATCTTACACATAGCCCGCGCCTATGCCGACGCGCCGCAACCGACGCGCTACGCCGCGTGGGTCGGCGTGATGAAACGGCTGTGCAACGCCGAGGCGGAGCAGCTGGCGGGCGACTATGCCAACCTCTTCTCGCTGCTGCTCGCCGTGTGCCGCGAGCGGGGCATCAGCCATAAAGCCGCCGACAGTTTCCGCCACTTCGCCCACCGCGTGCTGCACGACAAGGCTGTGCGCACCCCCGACGAGGAACGCGAGGACTTGGCTTGCCTCTGCCATTTTGCCCAGCAGATGACGGGCAAGCCCGTGCCGCCCGAATTGCCGCTGCTCCGCATCGACCAACTCGCCCCTGCCCCCGCCCACTCCGCCGGCACCGCCCTGCGCGGCATTGTGACCGACATAGAGGGCGGCTGCCTGACGTGCCTCACGGAAGACGGGCAGAACGTTTGCCTACGCGTGGAAACGGAAGCGATGATGCAGCACGTGCGCAAAGGCGACTTCGTGGGCATTTCCGACATCAGGGAGGGCGCGGACGGCAGGCCGGTCGCCGGCGAGATTGTGCTCGAGCCGGACTATCTCATGGACGTCACCGCCCTCGCCTCGTGCCTGCGCCCTTACGGCAACTCGCCGCTCAACTTTTTGCTGGCACGGTTCGCACCGCCGCCCGTGTCGCTGCCCATTCTCTTGGGTAATGCCACGAACCAGTTTATGGAAGAAGCGTTGCGCTACGACGGTGCGGCCGAGGACACGGCGCGGCTCGAAAGCATCTATCGCCGCGCCGCGAGCCAGCATTTCGCGGAGTCGGCACTCAGTTACGCCGCGCTTGAGGGAGAACTCGCGCCCGGTTATTTCCAAAACCTTAAAGAGCAGTTTTCCAACGTGTTCTCCACCGTAGGCAACCGTCTTTGCACCGCCAAGACGGGACAGCGGCGCGAGGACATGCTGGTGGAGGCATCGTTTCTCTGTCCCGAACTGGGCTTGCGCGGACGCTTCGACGTGATGTCCAAAGATATGCGCCTGCTTGTGGAAGTGAAATCGGGCAAGGCCGAGGAGTTTTCCGGCCGTCCGCAACGCCCGAGGGCGGAGCATAAGTTGCAGATGACGCTGTATAGCGAGATGCTGCGGCGCAACTTCCGCCTGTCGTGGAACAACACGGAGGCATTTCTCCTCTACACGCGCTACCCCATGCTCTTCAACGAGCGCGTGGCGGGCGCGGCGGTGAGCGACAGCATCGTGCTGCGCAACGGCATCATGGCCTTGGAACGCGCCCTGCGGGAAGGGCATGTGGACGATGTGCTGAGCCTTCTGACGGAAGAGCATATCAATGAGCGCGGCCTCGACAACAACTTTTACCACAAATATCTCCGCCCTCAAATCCTCGACATCGTGCGCCCCCTTCAGGAACGGGGAGGCGTGGCGAAAAAATATTTTGACCGTTTCCTCACCTTCCTTGCCCGCGAGCAGTTTCGCGCGAAGACGGACGACCATCGCCCGGACTCCAACCGCTCCTTTGCGGCGCTGTGGCGCGTGGACGAGGCAGCCAAAAGCCTCTCGGGCGATATGCTCGCCGGTCTGCGTCCCGACCCGACGGAGGCGGCGGGGCGCGTGGAAAGCGTTGCGATGCGCCTGCCCGAAGGCGTGGACGGCGGCTGCGCCAACTTTTCGCCGGGCGAGATGGTGCTGTTTTACGAAGAAGGGGGTGCGGGTGCACCGAATGCCACCACGCGCCAACTCTATCGCGGCTACATAGAAAGCATCGGCGGCGACCGGCTCACGATGCGCCTGCCCTATGAGCAGCCCGCCGCGCTCTTTGCCCCGAACAGCCGGTTCCGAATGGAGCACGACTATTCCGACGCTCCTTTCACGCAAGCCTATCGCAACCTCTTCTCCCTGCTCACCGCGCCGGAGCATCGCCGCGCGCTGCTCCTCGGAGAGCGTCAGCCGCAGGCCGACGCGGCAATCGGCCTGCATGGCACGTATCCTCCCCACCTCGCCGACGTGCTGCTGCGCGCGCGGCAGGCAAAGGACTACTTCCTGCTCGTTGGCCCGCCGGGCACGGGCAAGACGAACGTGGCACTGCGTGCCTTGGTGGAGGAATTTATCGAGGACCGCCGCCGCGGTCTCCTGCGCCACGGCAACCTTTTGCTCACGGCCTACACGAACCGCGCCGTGGACGAGATTTGCGGGATGCTGGAAAATGTGGCGAAAGCCTATCCCGAAGCCGCCTATATCCGCATAGGGGCAGAGCAGACCTGCGCCGAGGCTTATCGTCCCCGCCTCTTTTCCAACCTTGCCGCCGCTGCCGCCAACCGCCGTGCCGTGCGCTCGCTCCTCGACCATACATATATATATATAGGTACGCTCACCACGCTGACGGGTACGCCGCAACTCTTCCGCATCAAGCAGTTCGACTGCGCCCTCTTCGACGAGGCATCGCAGATATTGGAGCCGCAGGCTCTCGGGCTGCTGTGTGCCAAGACGGAAAAGGGGGAAAGTGCCATCGGGAAGTTTGTCTTTATCGGCGACCACAAGCAACTGCCCGCCGTGGTGCTTTCGCCGGAGGCGCAGACTGCGGTGCATGACCCGCAACTCAATGCCATCGGATTGCTCGACACGGCCGACAGTCTCTTTGAACGGCTGCACCGCCTGCAAACGCGCAGCGGCGACGGGCGTTTCGTGGGACTGCTCGACCGCCAAGGGCGCATGCACCCCGACATCGCGGACTTCGTGAACCGCAAGTTCTACGGCGGCGAACTGCGTCCCGTGCCCCTCCCCCACCAAAAGGAAACCGCGCTGCCCGCACCGGGCGAAGACCCGCTGGAGCGGTACGCGGCAAGCACGCGCCTCGGCTTTATTGACATCGTGCCCGAAACGCCGCCGCAAAACAATAAGGCCAACGAGGCGGAGGCCGACATGGTGGCGCGGCTGGTGCAGGCACTCATCGCGCTCTACGGCAGAAGCGGCCGAGAGATAGAGCCTGCCGAAAGTGTGGGCATCATCGTGCCCTTCCGCAGCCAAATAGCCTGCGTGCGCTCACGTTTGCAGCAGGCGGGCATACGCGGAGCGGAGCAAATTACTGTGGACACGGTGGAATGTTATCAGGGCAGCCAGCGCGATTTCATTATCTTCTCCACAACAATCTCGCGCCCGTACCAACTGGACGTGCTTTCATCGGTGCAGCGCATAGGCGGCGCCGACATCGACCGCAAGCTCAACGTGGCCATCACCCGCGCCCGCCGCGCTTTCTTTATGGTGGGGAACAGGAAGATACTGGAAGGCAGCGCGATCTACAAGGAACTGATTGCGGCATCGGAATGTAGGTCTCACGAGTAGGGGCGTTTTGCAAAACGCCCGGTAAATAATTGCCTCATTATAAAGCCATGCGGCACACTCGGCGGGCGTTTTGCAAAACGCCCCTACTCGTGAGACCTGATATTTAACTCATCTTTTCACAACCTACCATACAACTTATGCCCAATACCTACAACGCCGCCGACATCACGGAGGCTCTGATGCTCTTTGCCGACGAACAGCAAAGGGAGATGCTGATGAAATTTTTCAAGACGAAGAAAGGAGAATATGGCCACGGCGACCAATTCCTCGGACTTAAATGCCCGCAAACGAGAAGCGTGGTGAAAATGGCGCGCCTCAAAACGCCGCTTTCCGAAATAGAGAAACTCCTTGGCTCGCCTTGGCACGAGGTGCGCCTCTGCGGTCTGCTGCTCCTCACGGAGGAGATGAAAGCCGCCACGCCCTCACGCCGCCTGCCGCGCACTGCATTTGCCGAAAGGCGGAAAGCAATCGCCGACTTCTATCTTGCACATCTCGAAAGCGCAAACAACTGGGACCTCGTGGATATGTCGTGCCCGAAAATCCTCGGCATCTATCTGCTCTTTCCCCTCCCCGACGGCACCTTGCCCGACCGCCGTCTGCTCGACCGCCTCGCCGCCGACGCGAACCTCTGGAAGCAGCGCGTGGCCATGGTGACCAACTGGATGCTCATTCGCTGCGGACAGTATGACGACGCTCTGCGCATAGCCACCGCCCTGCTTGCCCACAGGCACGACCTGATCCATAAGGCCGTGGGCTGGATGTTGCGCGAGGTATGGAAGAAAAACGAGGACGTGCTCGAAGACTATCTTGAAAAACACTACCGCGCCCTGCCCCGCACCGCGCTCCGCTATGCCATCGAAAAGATGAGCGAGCCGAGGCGGCTGTATTGGCTGAACAGAAAATAAAGGCCGCAAAGCAGCAAAAATGCAAGGCATTTAATGCGCTTTATATAATAAATACGTAAATTTGCTGCGCAGAAAGTGGCGTTTTGCCACGCAAAGCAAAAACTTTTCAACCAAAATCACAATGCAACAACCAAACATCGACTGGGCAAACCTGCCTTTCGGTTACCTCCCCACCGACTACAACGTGCGTTGCTACTACCGCAACGGCGCTTGGGGCGAAATTGAAACGTCTTCCTCCGAATACATCAACCTCCACATGGCAGCCACCTGCCTCCACTACGGGCAAGAGGCCTTCGAAGGCCTGAAAGCCTACCGCTGTCCCGACGGTAAAATCCGCGCTTTCCGCATCGAGGAAAACGCAGCCCGCATGCAGCACACGGCGCAAGGCATTCTCATGGCAGAAATGCCGACGGACAAGTTCTGCGAAATGGTGCGCCGCGTCATTCTCCTCAACGAACGCTTCATTCCGCCCTACGAAACGGGCGCAGCCCTCTACGTGCGCCCCCTGCTCATCGGCACAGGCGCACAGGTGGGCGTAAGATCTGCCAACGAATACCTGCTGCTGATGTTCGTAACGCCCGTAGGCCCTTACTTCAAGGGAGGATTTGCTACGAACAACTATGTCATCGTGCGCGAATACGACCGCGCCGCACCGCTCGGCACGGGACGCTTCAAGGTGGGCGGCAACTACGCCGCGAGCCTCCGCGCCAACAAACTGGCACACGACAACGGCTACGCCTGCGAGTTCTACCTCGACGCGAAAGAGAAGAAATATATAGACGAATGCGGCGCAGCCAATTTCTTCGGCATCAAAGACGGCAAGTACATCACGCCGAAATCTTCCTCAATCCTGCCCTCTATCACCAACAAGAGTTTGCAGCAAATCGCCCTTGATTTGGGCTTGCAGGTTGAGTGTCGTCCTATTCCTGAAGAAGAACTTGCCACGTTTGAAGAGGCAGGCGCGTGCGGCACGGCCGCCGTTATCAGCCCCATCGGCAAGATTGACGACCTCGAAAACGGCAATAGTTACGTGATTGCCAAAGACGGCAAGCCCGGTCCCGTTTCCACGAAACTCTACAACACGCTGCGCAACATCCAGTACGGCATCGAGCCCGACCGCCACGGCTGGATCACGGTTATCGAATAAGGATTATAGATAATGTCCTTTTATAAAAACCCTCCAAAACCCTTTATCATGCTACTCAATTCTGAACTCCGCGCCCAGGCCCGCGAGCGGCTGGACGGCAAATGGGGCACATTCGTGCTCATGACGTTTCTCATGTATGTCATCGCGGCAATCCTGCAAATTCCGGGCAGCGTAGGCGACCTTCTCCAGGTACTTTCGCCCGAGAATGTGCTGACATCGGAATCCATGTCTTCCATATCCCTTGTTCTTTCTCTGCTTGCCCTGCCTCTTGGCTGGGGACTGACGGTGAGCCTCTTGCGCAACCATCGTGAAGAAAGCGTGGACATTGAAAATCTCTTCGATGGTTTTCGTGGCGGCCGCTACGTACGCGTATTCTGCGCCCTCTTCCTTGTGGAACTCTTCACTTTTCTCTGGACTTTGCTGCTCATCGTTCCTGGCATCAGGAAGGCATTTTCCTATGCCCTTACGCCCTACATTCTTTGGGACGAGCCGGAACTTACCGCCAGGCAGGCCATCGCCCGCAGCTGCGAAATCATGGAAGGCCGCCGCTTTAAACTCTTCTGCCTCTACCTTAGCTTTATCGGCTGGGGCATTCTCTGCCTGCTGACCCTCGGCATCGGTTTCCTGTGGCTCGTGCCTTATATGGATGCCTCCTTTGCCGCTTTCTACGAAGATGCACGCGCTGAATATGAGCCCGGTAAAACCATTGAACAATAATAGCAAAATCATAATGAAACACCTCCGCCTATTACCCGCGCTTTGCCTCGCCTCCTTGGGCTTGGCGGCCACGCTTACGGGCTGCAATTCCGACTCCAAGAAACTGGCAGACAAAGAAAAGGAACTTGAAGAACTGCGCCAGCTTGCCGAACTCGACAAACAGGAAATGGAAAACCAGTACGCCGAGTTTGCGCTGCAATATGGCGAGATGAAGAAAACAATTCGCGACGACAGCCTCGTGGCACGCCTCGATGCGGAACAGCGCCGCGCCGAAAGCCTGCTCAAAGAACTGAAAAACGTGAAAAACGCCAGCGCGGCCGAAATCCTCCGACTGAAAAAGGAATTGGCCACCGTGCGCGAGGTGCTCAAAGACTATATCCGCCAGGTAGACTCGCTGCAACAGCTCAACCAAGCGCTGATGGGCGAGCGCGACGCCGCCCTCGCCGACGCCGCACGCTCCAAGAACGAGATAACGGGGCTGAACGAGCGCAACGCCGGGCTTTCGGAGAAGGTGGCCATCGCCGCACAACTCAACGCCACCGCCGTAAGCATCGAACCGCTCAAGAACAACGGCAAGGCGGCACGCAAGAGCAAGGACATACGCCGCTTCTGCGTTTCTTTCACCATTACCCGCAATGTCACGGCCGAAGCCGGCAACCGCATGGTTTATGTGCGCATGATGAAGCCCAACCAGCAGGTGGTAAATCCCAGCGGCTCGTTTGCCTACGAAAACAAGAACATCGAATATTCCGCCGCAAAGAACGTGGAATACACGGGGCAGGAGGTGCGCGTCACGATGTACGTGCCCGTCAGCGAGTTCCTCGGTGCCGGACGCTACACCGCCCACATCTTTGCCGACGGGCAGATGATTGGCTCCGGCTCGCTTAATTTGGAAAAATAAGATTGGAAAGAAGAACTTGCCCTGAAAGGGCATAATAACATAGCACAGGGGCTTGCCCCTGTGGAAAAGCAAAGTGAGCCGATTGCCCCTGTAAGGGGCTAATAATTAAAGCATTCGCACTAAATAATAATTATAAGCCCCTTTCAGGGGTAATCGGAAAGGCAACACTCCACGTAGGGGCAAGCCCCTACGCTAATTTATTTGCCCCTTTCAGGGTCTATGTTAAGCCATTTGGACTTTTTCCAAACTTCCCGAAACACCATTGACAACCGCGCCATGCGTAATATCATTATCACAATATTGGCGATATTCTTTTTACTGCCGCCCAATATCCCGGGCGGCAGTATTTTTGCCCAAAACATCACGGACGGCGACAGCCTCACGTGGGCGGACTTCATCGACAACTACCTGAACGGCAACGGCGAAGAGGCTGAAACGGAGGAGCAAATCGCACTGTTTGAAGAACTGCACCGCGCCCCGCTTGACGTAAACGCCGCCACGCGCGCACAACTCCTACAACTCCCTTTCGTGACCGAAGCACAAGCCGACTCCCTCCTCGCCTACCGCGAACGGAAAGGCGGACTGCGCTCGCTGGGTGAACTGATGTTCGTGCCAGGCTGGCATTTCGACACGCGCCACTTCTTCCACCTCTTCGCCACCTGCGCTCCGCCCGCCGCCGGGCCGCGCTCGCTGTGGCAGCGGCTGAAAGACGGCAAGCACGCAATCGAAACCCGCCTGGACGTGCCGCTATATAAGCGCGACGCATACAAACCTGTCGACCGGGAGCAATATGACAAAAATCCCAACTCTGTATATTGGGGCAACAATATGCGCAACGTGCTGCGCTACCGCTATGAGGCCAAAGGGCTGCTGCGCCTCGGACTGACCGCCGACAAGGACGGCGGCGAGCCGTTCGCCCGCCTGGGCAACCGCCCCTACGACTACCTGTCGGGCTATGCCGAGATAGGCGGCATCAAAGGGCTGACCTGTTATGTGGGCGACTATGAAGCGCGGTTCGGACTGGGACTCGCGGCCGGCAATGCGCTTTATGCCACGCGCTCCATGGCGGCAGGCAACCCGCCGGCACTGCCGCACAGCTTGCGCCCGCACACCTCGGCCGAAGAATGTCGCTTCCTGCGCGGCGCAGGCCTCAGTTATCAGAACGGGCATTGGCACGCCACGGCCTTTGCCTCCCTGCGCCGCCTCGATGCCCGGCTCGACGGCGACACGGTGCGCAGCGTCCTCACCACAGGCCTGCACCGCACGATCCGCGAAATGGAGCGCGAGCGCAATCTGCGCAGCCTCGGCGCGGGCGGCAGCGTGGGGTTTCGGCACGACCGCTTCCAAGTGAGCCTCAACGGCGCAATGACGCACTTCGCCCTGCCTTACAGTCCCGAACTGCGCCCTTACACGGCCGACGCCTTTCGGGGAACGACCTGCGGCAATGCCTCGCTCGACTACGCCGCCCGCTTCGGGCGTTGGCACATCGAGGGCGAAACTGCACTCGACCACGCCGCGCACTTTGCCACGCGCAACATCGTACGCTTCGCGCACCCGAAAGACTGGTCGCTGCAGGCAGACATCAGGCATTTCAGCCCCGGCTATTTCAGTTTTCTCGGACAGACGCTGCAGCAAGGCTCATCTTTGACAAACGAAACGGGGCTGATGCTCTCCTCCGCCTTTCGCGCCGGACGCCGGGGGCTTTATTCCGCCTACATCGACCTGTTTCGCTTTCCCCACCCCGTATATCGCGCCTCGCAAGCCTCCAACGGCTTGGAACTGCAAGCGCAGGGCGAATGGACGTTCCGCAGGCACTGGCAACTGCTGGCGCGTTACCGCTTCAAAACCAGGCAATACGACATCTCGGGCCACAAGCCTTATATGGAATATGTGCAGAAGCACCGCGCCCGCCTGCAAGCTGGCTACACCGATGATAGGTTGCAGGTGCGCGGCGGTGCAGACCTCACGCTTGCGGCCAGCCAGACGGAGACGGCTACCTTTGGTTGGCTGTGCTACTTGCGCGGGGCTTATGCTGCGGGAAAGCATTGGCGCGTGGGCGGGTTCGGCGCAGTGTTCTTCACCGACGACTACGCCTCCGCCGTCTATGCCTACGACCCGCAGTTGCCCCACGCCGCCGCCTTTTCCTCCTTCTTCTACCACGGCATGAAGTGGACAGCCCTTGCCGCCTACCGCCCTGCCCCGTGGCTCTCCCTCGCCCTGCGCCTTTCCTCCCTGCGCTATTTCAACCGTTCGGAACAAAGCAGCGGCCCCGACCGCATAGCCTCGGCGTGGAAAAACGATATTTCGGTGCAAGTCAGTATAAAGCATTAGCACATACGCTCATCAGCCGCCGCCCCCGCTTGCCCCTCTTTATTCCCTCCTTTGAAATCAATCCCCTTGCCGTGAAAACCGTTTTTTTGTCCGTCATTTGCACTTCACCACATTTGTGGGGAAGTTGCACCACAGTTGCGGGGAAGGCACACCACAATTGTGGGGAAGCCGCCCCGCAATTGTGGGGAACTAACGGGAAAGCAGCAAAAAACAATTTTCTGCCTCGCAGCACCAACTCTCAGCCGCGCGCATACAACTTTTACGCGATGGTTGAATTGGATGTTAAGTGCCTGGAAGGCACTACGGAGCGTAGCGACGATAACCGGGGACGCAGTCCTCGGATAAGCACGGGGAGGACGATGTGCCTGGAAGGCACTACGCCACAGGACAGGCACTTTACTCATCGCCACAGGCGTACTGCCTTCCAGGCAGAACCTGTTCAATCACCTCCCCCGAGGACTTCGTCCCCGGTTTTCGTTCCGTACTGCCTCTTCTTCGAGATTTTCGGCGGCGCTCGGCATAGCCCGAACAAGTTCGGCTCTGCACTCGCTTGCACGAAAATTCCAGGCAGTTAATGCCTTTATCGTGATAATTTCTATTCAAACGACAAACAAAATATAATATAGAAAAGGCACAATAATTAAGAGAAAAAGGCGTTTTAATTATTCAGGGCAACTGCGAAAACTATGAGAAAAGGTGTAGACATAAGAGTGCTTCCTGCGTTTCTCCCTCCATTTATCCTGTTATGGTATATCTCCCGCCGCTCCCCGAGGAAAGATGCCTTTTCTCCGATGACGACAGGTTTTAATGCCGGGACAGGCTTTGTAGGGATTGGTTGTATGCTCTGTTTCTTTGGAATTAATTGGCTCATCATGGGAACGGTGATGCCTGAGCGCACTTTCACCTCCATGGAACTCCTCGCCCGCTATGCATTGTTCACCATCGTATTTGTGCCAATACTTTATAGTGGCGTGTCGACTATCGCTCCCGGGAATTTATTGGAGAAAGAGAATTTTGCCATGAAATATCGTTATGACTACGTAATGGTCGGCGCGACACAGGGCCTTGGTTACAGCGTGTTGGAAAGCATGTTGCATCTGTGGTTTATCATGGATAATTATGACATAACCTTGGAATTATTCCTGCTGGTGCTTTTCTATTTGGCGGTGTTGCTTATGCCGATGTATATGCTTTGCGGCATGTCAGCCGGCTACCATTACGCGCATTACAAGTTCGACGGAGAGATCGG
>JBJEAH010000097.1:0-2312 GCA_051868815.1 Alloprevotella sp. | reverse complement strand
GGTCTTCGAGGTCGGCTTCGCACACGCAGTAGAGTCCGTAATGGTCGAACATCGCATACATACGGGCGTTGTTGGGATAATGGCTGGTGCGCACGGTATTGATGTTGTTCTGCTTCATCAGCAGCACGTCGCGCAGCATCGTCTCGTTGGTCACGGCGCGACCGCGCTCGGGGTCGGTGTCGTGGCGGTTCACGCCTTTGAAGAACACGCGCCGGCCGTTGATGTAGACCAAAGAATTCTTGATTTCGATGTCGCGGAAGCCGTATTTTGTAGAGAATGCCATTTCCTCTTTGCCGTTTTCGTCTTTCTGCACCACGCGCACGGTGTAGAGGTTAGGTTGCTCCGCGCTCCAAAGTTGCACGTTCTTCAGCTGAATGGGGGCGCAGTTCCAATAAGCCTCGCCTTTCTTTGCCTCATGTGCCTCACCGGCGGCATTGTTTTCGTAGACAAGCAGCCCGGCGGGGTCGTAAACCGAAATTTTCAGCAACTTTTTCTCAAGGTTCTTGCCGCCGTCCCAAATGCCGTCGAAGAGAAAACTTGCGTGGAGCGTAGCGTCTTTGCGGCCGTTGGTAAGAGTGGAGGTGAGATAATGGTCGCGCACGCTCACCTTCGGTACATTATATATATATACGTTGCGGTAGATGCCCGACATGCGGAACATATCCTGACATTCCAGGTACGAGCCGTCGCTCCAGCGTATCACCTGCACGGCGAGGCGGTTGTTAGTGCCGGCTTTCAGGTAAGGCGTGAGGTCGAACTCTGCCACATTGTTCGCGCCCTGCGTGTAACCCACGTACTGACCGTTGAGCCATACGAAGGCAGCGGAGTAGATGCCGCCGAAGTGGATAATCGTGCGGCGGCCGTCCCAGTCGGCGGGCACGCTGAACTCGCGCACGTAAGAGCCGACGGGATTGATGGCGTAGTTCTTGCCGCCATCGTTGAAGCCGGGGCGGGCCTTGATGTAAGGCGGCGTATTGGAGTGGGGATACTCCACGTTGCAATAAAGCGGGCGGTCGTAGCCGAGCATTTCCCAGTTGGACGGTACGGGAATGGTGTCCCATGCCGACACGTCGTAGCCGTCTTTATAAAAATCCGTGGGGCGTTTCTGAAGTTCGGCGCAGAAGTTGAATTTCCACGTTCCGTTGAGCGAGAGGTAGCGGCTATTGACAGGCGTGGTCCAAGGCGTGTCGTAGTAATCCTTGTCGGCGAGCATGGCGGCTTCGTTTTCGTAAGGCATGTAGAAGGCCACGCCCTGCTCTTTGTTTTCTGCGAAGATGGTTTCGTCTTCCCAGTAGGGTGCCTGAATTTTGGGCTTTTCTATTTGTGCGAATGTAAACCAAGCGTTCTTGTCGGCGGCATCGTATTCCACGCTTTTGAGCACGCCGTCTTTGAGCGCATACATCTTATCGCCCTTTGCCTTGGCCGCCGAGCGAATGATATAAACGCCCGTCTGCCCGGCTACCGGCTCGAAGAGAAACTTGGCGTTGTTCCACACGCCAGCCGTTGCCGGCCATTGCAGCAGATAGTCGATGGAGGCATTATCGCCGCCGTCGTCGAAGTTCTGTCCGTAGAAAGCGTTTTCAACCACGCGGCAGTTGAGGTCGGTCATCTTGATGTTCCAATATTGCCCGCGGTTTTCCTTGTCGGGCTGCTCGCCCACGATTTTGGCATTGTTCTCGCCCGAATCGCCGTTGCCGAGCACCACGCCGGGCTGCCCCACGCTGCGGATTTGGTAGGTCAGGGCGTCGTCGAAGCCCGAGGCTGCCGCCTGCTTCACGAGGAAGCGCGCTGCCTTGTCGGCTTTGGCTTTATCCTTGGAGATAAGCACGAGGTGCGTGCCGCTTTTGTCCACGCTCGCTGCCACGTCGGGGCGGTTGGTGGGCACGAGGAGCACGCCGCCGTCAATGGCTTCGGTTTTCCAAAGTTGCGCCTCGTCGGAACCGTTGTTCTCGCCAGTGGTCACGTTGTCGGCATCGATGCGCACGGCCAGGTTGGAGAAGGGATTGATGATGCGCCATGAGCCGGACAACTCGCTGAGCGTCCAGTGCTGCCGCGCAGCTGCTGCATCGGCCTTTTCGAGCACGGCCGCGCCGCTCTGCGCATCGTAGCTCAGCACGCGGTCGGGATATTTGGCGGAAGAAAGATGATAAAGCACGCCACGCACATAGCTTTGCGCCATGGCGGCGGGCATAGAAACTGCAAAAGCCAACGCGCAAAGCGCGGCGGCAAGCATAGATTTAAGGTTAGGTCTCATGATACAATACTTCGGTAAATTTTTACCGAAAAATTAAAAGTTAAACAATAGAACCGGC
>JBJEAH010000096.1:0-12688 GCA_051868815.1 Alloprevotella sp. | reverse complement strand
GTTTTGTATCATGGCGTAGAAATCTCTTGTGGTTAAAGCGTTCCTGTCATAATCGGTGCTGCATTCCGCATAAATATCCGTAATTTGTTGCCATATTCTCCGTTCGCTGGCACGGATTGAGCGAATGCGTTCGAGCAGTTCCCTAAAGTAGTCCTTGCCAAATACGGCCGTTCCCTGCTTTAACCGCTCATCGTCCATGGCAAAACCTTTCTTGATGTATTCATGAAGTATTTTCGTAGCCCATTGGCGGAAACGTGTGGCTTTCATTGACGAAACACGATAACCCACGGCAATGATGGCATCGAGTGAGTAGAACTCGACTTCCTCTGAAACACAGCCCCTAAAGCCTCGATTAACGACTATTTCCATTTTGGAAACAGTCGTGATTTTATCTAACTCCCCCTCTTCAAAAATATTCCTCAAATGCTTGCTAATAGCAGGCACACCCACGCCGAAGAGCTGTGCCATAGCCTTTTGCGTACACCAAAGCGTTTCGTCCTTGATGACTACTTGCACTTTGCCGTCGGCATCAGGCATACTGTAAATTAAAAACTGTATCTCATTCTTCTCCATAATTATTGCCCTTTATTTCAATAATGGCAAATGCCTAACAGCCGAGCCCATCTTGGAAATCTGTGCTAATGCTTCTATCTCACTCCACAAAGTTTGCCTCAGGCGTAATCTCTATTCCAAACTTTGCCTGCACATCGGCGGCGATGGTTTGGGCAAGGGTGAAGACCTCGCGACCCGTTGCCCCGCCGGCGTTAATCAGTACCAGTGCCTGCTTGTCGTAAACGCCGACATGGCCCACGGTGCGCCCTTTCCAGCCGCATTGTTCTATCATCCAGCCAGCGGGAATCTTTACGCCGCCGGGCGCATCGTAGTGCGGCATGTCGGGGTATTGCTGCTGCAAAGCCTCAAACTGCGGGCGCGGCACTACGGGATTCATAAAGAAAGAACCCGCGCTGCCCACCTCAGACGGCTCGGGCAACTTGCTGCGGCGGATATCTATTATAATATTGCGTAGTTCGCGGGCGGTGAGTGCAGGCAAGTCTATGCCGCGCCGCTCCACCTCGTGCCCTATTGCACCGTAGCCGATGCTTGGCGCGAACTTGGGTTGCAGGTGCAGCGTGACGCGGGTAACGATATATTGCCCCCGTGCCGCTCCCTTGAAGATGCTTTCGCGATAGGCGTAGGCACATTGCTCTTTGAGGAACGTGACGCGCTCGCCGTCGCTGACGCGCAGGGTCTCCACGCTTTCGATGATGTCGGCCACCTCAGCGCCGTACGCGCCGATGTTTTGCACGGCCGCCGCACCCATTTCGCCGGGAATGTAGGAAAGGTTTTCCGAGCCGTAATATCCGTGCTCCACGAGATAGTCCACGACCTCGTCCCACACCTCGCCCGCACCGATGCGCACCCGCAGGCTGCCGTTGGGCGCGGGAGCGAGCGGTTCGAATCCTTTGATGCGGGAATGGAGCACTGTGCCGGCGTAGTCGCCCACAAACACGAGGTTGCTGCCGCCGCCGATGTGGAAATATTTTGTGCCGCGCAACTCGGGGAGGAGGGCAAGGAGGTCGTCCTCCGTGTCGTACTCCACAAACTCGCGGCAACGGGCGTCGATGCCGAACGTGTTATGATGAAGCAGGGAAAAGTCTGGGGTTCGGGTAATCATTGTTCGAGTAAACAAGTAAACGAGTAGACGAGTAAACGAGTAGACAGGGAGAATCAATTTTCAAGTTTCGTGAGCAGCCACTCTCCGTCCTTCTTCTCAAACGTGAGGTTGCAACCCATGCCGCCGGAGGGGCTGCAAAGCATAAGAATGCGCTTAGTGGAGGAGCGGTAGCTCTGTCCGTAATTGATGTTTGTCATCACTTCGGTGGGCAGGTCAGGGCGATAGTCGGGCCATTGTTCCACGTCGAGCAGGCCTTCTATGTCTTCGAAATTGTCGTAATCGTAGGTCTTGAAGGCGAAGGGGTTTTCAATATGTTCGCTCTGATATTCCTCATCATTCGCGAAGCGGGCGTAGAAATGATAGAAATCGCTGTTTTCGTTTTTGTCAAAGCGATGCGAATTGATTTCGGTAAGCCGCCATTGCCCCTGCTCTTTATCGAAGATATATTGCTTGACGGTGTGCTGCGTGAGATAGACCCACTCCACGACCACGTGCTCCAAATCGGTGCGCTTAGGGTCGTTGAGCGAGCGCTCGCTGTCGAAAATAATCGTGTAAGTCTCGTGGCGCGAATAGAGCGGGTCAAACTTCCAGTCTTTCTCCATTACAGAAGACGCAACACCTTGTTTCACAACATTAAGAGGAAACTTGATGCGCTCTTTTTGGAACGCCTTGTTCTTCATAAATACAAAGATGAAATCATCAAATAGCCCGTCGGCCTTCTTAGAGGGCGCAACCGTCACGGAGTCGGTCTCGGGCTCCGTTTCCACCGTGTCGGCAACCACACTGTCGGCAGGCGTTTCTTCGGCAGGCTGCTGCCCCTTGCGTGTGCACGAAAAAGAAAACAGGGCGCACGCCAACAATAAGAATAAAAACTGTTTCATCTATATTGTCTCTGTAAAACGCGGCAAAAATAACGCTTTTCCACGTAAGAAAATAGGTATTTGCAAAGAAATATTTAACTTTGCGCTTGTTTTTGAGGCTTTGCCTTACATATAATATATATACTACATCATGACTGAAAGAATCAATGCCCTGCTCGCAGAGGTGGAAAGCCTCGCAGCAGCCGATGAAAAAGAACTTGAAGCTCTGCGTATCAAATATTTAGGCAAGAAAGGCCTGCTCAACGACCTCATGGCCGACTTCCGCAACGTGCCGGCGGAGCAGAAGCGCGAGACGGGACAGAAAATCAACGCCCTCAAAACCGCGCTCCAGGACAAGCTCAACGCCCTGCGCCAGTCGCTCGCCACGAAAGAGGACAATCACGACGACCTCGACCTCACGCGCACGCCTTACCCCATTCAGCTCGGCACGCGCCACCCGCTCTCAATCGTGAAAAACGAGATTATCGACATCTTCTCCCGCCTCGGCTTCTCAATGGCCGACGGGCCGGAGGTGGAAGACGACTGGCACGTGTTCTCTTCCATGAACTTCGCCGAAGACCACCCGGCCCGCGACATGCAGGACACGTTCTTCGTGGAGCAGCATCCCGACATCGTGCTGCGCACCCATACGAGCAGCGTGCAGAGCCGCGTGATGGAGCACTCTCAGCCGCCTATCCGCGTGATTTGCCCGGGCCGCGTGTACCGCAACGAGGCAATCTCGGCACGCGCACACTGCTTCTTCCACCAGGTGGAAGGGCTTTATATCGACGAAGACGTATCGTTTACCGACCTCAAGCAGGTGCTCCTCACCTTTGCCCGTGAAATGTTCGGCCCGGATACCAAGATCCGCCTGCGTCCCTCGTACTTCCCCTTCACCGAACCCTCGGCCGAAATGGACATCTCCTGCAACATCTGCGGCGGCACGGGCTGCGCATTCTGCAAGCAGACGGGCTGGGTGGAAATCCTCGGCTGCGGCATGGTAGACCCCAACGTGCTCGAGGCAAACGGCATCGACAGCAAGAAATACAAGGGCTACGCCTTCGGTATGGGCGTGGAGCGCATCACGAACCTGAAATACCAGGTGAAAGACCTGCGCCTCTTCTCCGAAAACGACGTGCGCTTCCTCGATGAGTTTGTTTCGGCAAATTGATTAATACGTTTAACCGTAATTCCGAAGGTTAATGTAACGACAACATTGACAACAAGAGACAACTCCGAGTTCTACAATTTTGCGCTGAATATGACGACAACAGGGACAACGGGCGTATTTCATACGCCAACCCGCACGCAGAAAGACAACTGAAAGTTGTCGAAAGGTTGTCCCAGTTGTCGTCATAATTATAAGGCAACAAGGTATATATTTAAGTTGTCAAAAGTTGTCCCTGTTGTCGTAAAATAAATCCTCTAAAAGCCTCGTCTCTCACTAACACCCCATGATTCCCACCATCTACGACAGCGTTTTTGATTTTCTCTTCACCCACGGCATCAGCCTTGTGGCATCGCTGCGTCTGGCCTTTGCCGCCACGCTGCTGTCAGTCTGCCTGCTATCGTGGATTGTGGGACTTGTGCTGCACTACGTCGTCGCGCCGCCCATCGGCGCGTTTGTGAAACGCACGAAGGTGCGTTGGGACGACTATATCCTTTCGCCCACGATGCTGCGAGCGATGTGCAACATCGTGCCCGGCGTACTCTTTTATCATCTCTTCCCACTCTGCTTCGCCACGGCGGGGAGGGCTACGACTTCCACGCTTTACGTCCTTTTCGACCGCGCCACCTCCGTCTTTATCACGCTCACCGTGATGTGGTTGCTCACCACATTTGTCAAAAACCTTGCGCGCGTGGCGGAGGAACTGCTGCAAAAGCACCACCTTCTCGGCATACTCCAATTTGCCCGCGTCATCATTTACAGCCTCAGCGGCATCACGGCCGTAGCCCTCGCTTTCGGGCGCAACCCGCTGACGGTGCTGTTGAGCCTCGGTGCGGCCGCCACGGTGCTGATGCTCGTTTTCAAGGATTCTATCCTCGGTCTCGTGGCTGGTATCCAGCTTTCTGCCAACAATATGCTCAAAGTGGGCGACTGGGTGACGATAGAAAAACTCGGCATCGACGGCACCGTGGAAGAAATATCGCTCACCACGGTAAAAATCCGCAATTTCGACAAATCCGTCTCCACTGTGCCGCCTTACACGCTCGTAAGCGACTGCTTCAAGAACTGGGACACGATGCAAAACCTCGGTAGCCGACGTTTCAAGAAAACGCTTTACATCGATGCCAACACCGTGCGCCTGCTCACCAAGCAAGAACTCGCCGACAAGAAGTTCCAGCCTTATCTCACCTCCGACGAGCGCAAGGGCGGCAACATGGTAAACCTCACGCTCTTCCGCCATTACGTGGAAAAGACTTTGCACAACCGCAAAGACGTGAATACAGAAGACTGGATACTCACCCGCATTTCAAATTTGGAGTCAGGGCGCGGCGTGCCCGTTGAAATCTGGTTTTATTTCCGCGAAACGGATTTCGAGAAATTTGAAGAACTCTCGGCGCAGGCAATGGAGCAGTTCATGGCCGCCTTGCCCCTCTTCGGCCTCCGCCTGTTCCAGTTGCCAACCGGCAGCATATAGCACCGCAGACCTCGCACGCGCTTATCTGCTAAGCAAAAGCACACAAAACGCACTTATCTGCGCAAAAAAGCAATATAAAAGTTTGGCAGATATTGCCGATACCGCTAATTTTGCAAAAGCAAAACCCTTATTTTATAATTATAAAAGACATGGAATACTCACACGAAGTAAAGAACATGTGTTGCGTGGCCAAAGGCCCCAATCATGGTCCCGCTCCCATTCCCGAAGAGGGCAAGTGGGTGCAAGCCAAAGAAATCAAGGACATCTCCGGCCTGACACACGGTGTGGGTTGGTGCGCACCCCAGCAAGGCGCGTGCAAGCTCACGCTCAATGTTAAGGAAGGCGTTATCGAAGAATGCCTCGTTGAAACCATCGGCTGCTCGGGCATGACCCACTCCGCCGCCATGGCCAGCGAAATCCTTCCCGGCAAGACCATTCTCGAAGCCCTCAACACCGACCTCGTTTGCGATGCCATCAACACGGCCATGCGCGAACTCTTCCTGCAAATCGTTTACGGACGCACGCAGAGCGCATTCTCCGAAGGCGGTCTCGTGATCGGCGCAGGCCTCGAAGACCTCGGCAAAGGCCTCGTATCGCAGTGCGGCACGCTCTACGGCACGAAAGTCAAAGGCACCCGCTACCTCCAGCTCACCGAAGGCTACATCACCAAGATGTATCTCGACAAGGACGACCAGGTTTGCGGCTACGAGTTCGTTCACATGGGCAAGTTCATGGACGCTGTCAAGAAAGGCGTGCCCGCCGACGAAGCCCTCAAGAGCGTTACCGGCACCTACGGCCGTACCAAGGAAGAGGACGGCGCAGTTAAATCAATCGACCCACGTAAAGACTAATTAAGGAGGACTGCAATTATGATTAGAGAAGTAAAATTTGAGTCACAAGACCGTCGTATCAAGCAGATTCTCGCTTGTCTTAACGCACACGGCATCGCTTCTATTGAAGAAGCAAACGAAATCTGCGAAGCCGCAGGCCTTGATCCCTATCAGACCTGTGAGGAAACACAGATGATTTGCTTTGAAAATGCCAAATGGGCATACGTCGTTGGTACTGCCATCGCTCTCAAAGAGAAGGCAAAGGACGCTGTTCAGGCAGCCGAATACATCGGCGAGGGCTTGCAGGCTTTCTGCATTCCCGGTTCCGTAGCCGACGACCGTAAGGTAGGTATCGGCCACGGCAAGCTCGCAGCCCGTCTGCTCTCTCCTGAAACCAAGTGCTTCGCTTTCCTCGCCGGCCACGAGAGCTTCGCTGCCGCAGAAGGCGCTATCAAGATTGCACAGATGGCCAACAAGTCAAGACCCGCCGACAAGCCCCTGCGCTGCATCCTCAACGGTCTCGGCAAGGACGCTGCCATGATTATCAGCCGCATCAACGGTTTCACGTACGTGCAGACCAAGTTCGACTATTTCACGGGCGAACTCAACATCGTGAAGAAGACTCCTTACAGCAACGGTCCCCGCGCTGCCGTTAACTGCTACGGCGCAGACGACGTTCGCGAGGGCGTAGCTATCATGTGGCACGAAGATGTAGACGTTTCCATCACGGGTAACTCTACCAACCCCACTCGTTTCCAGCACCCCGTTGCCGGCACTTACAAGAAGGAGCGCGTGCTTCAGGGCAAGCCCTACTTCAGCGTAGCATCGGGCGGCGGCACGGGTCGCACCCTTCACCCCGACAACATGGCTGCCGGTCCCGCTTCTTACGGCATGACCGATACGCTCGGCCGCATGCACTCCGACGCTCAGTTTGCCGGTTCTTCTTCTGTTCCCGCACACGTTGAGATGATGGGCTTCCTCGGCATTGGCAACAACCCCATGGTTGGTTGCTCCGTGGCTTGCGCCGTTAACGTGGACCTCGCACTGAACAAGAAGTAAGCCGCAGACGCTTACAGTTACATCTGAATCATCAAAAAAAACTCCCGCAGTCCTTTTCGGTTGCGGGAGATTTTTTGTGTGGGATTGTTTAACGTTGATGGCTTTTTACTGAAATGGTTGGCTGCATATATGATAGGGATAAGTTTGCAAGGCTTATTTCGTCAAAGCCACTTCAATGTTGTTCTTCAATATTTCGCTGCCAGGATAACCGCCCTCGGAGAGGTTGTCGTAAGCGGTGCTGCCGTCCTTGTTGAGCAGCAGGTAACTCGGTATGCCGGGGATATTGAGGCTTTGGCAGAGTGCGCTCCACTGCGCGTCGGTGAGGCGGATGTGGTCGCCGTCGATGTTCTTGATCATGTCCGACCACGTATCGAACGGCGAGCTTTCACCCGTGACGTAAAGGAACACGCAGCCCTTTTTCTGCAAGTCGCCCTTGATTTCGTCGATCTGCGTCATCGCGCGGCGGCAGGGGCCGCACCATGTGGCCCAGAAATCTACGAGCACCACCTTGCCTGCGTACAACTTCTTGATTTCATCCATTACCTCCGTGCCGGGAATGCTCGTGCTGATAGGCACCACTTTGTAGTTGTCTGCACTTGCTTCAACGGCTGCCGCCGGTTCGGCGGGCTCTGCCTGCTTGGGGGCATTCTTTGCACAGCTCGTGGCGAAAAACACGAGGGATGCCATGCCGGCTAAAATAATCTTTTTCATTGTCGTCGTATATTATTAATTGATAATCCGTATTGGGGAACGTTTGTGCAAGGCGAGCGCAGGGGCCGACAAACTCGTTTGATCGGTCTATGCCGAGCCGCAGCCAATTTTCGTGCAAGCGAGCGCAATATAGCTTGCTCATATTGCCGAGCGCAGCCGAAAATGTCAAGAAAACGTGCATGTATATGAACATTGCAAATGTACGAAGTTTTTGCAAAATTGCGCTTTCCTGCCCTGCAAAATGCATTATCTTAGCAGAAAAAGGGGCTTTACAATCATGAATTTCCGCAAAATCTTCGTAAGTTTGCCTCCGATGTGCCGGGCGAACGTCATCGTGGCTGCCCACGCGGCGCAAAGAACTTGCTTTTTATGGAAAAATTTGAAGTTAACATACTCGGCTGCGGCAGTGCCGTGCCCACGATCCAGCATTTCCCTGCCGCGCAGGTGGTGAACGTGCGGGAAAAGCTGTTTATGATAGACTGCGGCGAGGGCGCACAGCATCAGTTCCGCAAGATGCGCCTGAAATTCCAAAACCTCGGGCACATCTTCATCTCGCACCTGCACGGCGACCACTTTTTCGGCCTTCCGGGACTGATTTCCACCTTCGGAATGCTCGGGCGCACGGCCGACATGCACATACATGCGCACCGCGACCTCGAAGCATTGCTCAAACCCGTGCTCAACTACTGCTGCAAGGGCATGACCTATAAGGTCATCTTCGACCCTCTGCCAGAAGAGGTTTACGATCAGCCATGCCTCGTTTACGAAGACCGCTCCCTGACGGTGCACACCATACCCCTGCGCCACCGAATGCCGAGCTGCGGCTTTCTCTTCCGCGAAAAACCCCTGCTGCCGCATATCCGCCGCGACATGGTGGACTTCCTGCAAATTCCGTCTACGCGCATCGCGGCGATTAAGGCCGGCGAAGGCTGGACTACGGAGGAGGGAGACTTCTATCCGAACGAGCGGCTCGTCACACCCGCCGACCCGCCCCGCGCCTACGCCTATTGTTCCGACACGTGCCAGTTGCTGCGAAACGCGGAACAGCTGCGCGGCGTGGATTTTCTCTACCACGAGGCCACTTTCTCCGAAGAGCTCGCGCCCCGCGCCGAGCAAACGCAGCATTCCACGGCTCGGCAGGCAGCGGAAGTGGCAAAGGCAGCCGGCGCAAAACGTTTGCTCATCGGCCATTATTCTAAAAGATATACCGACAGCCGTGTGCTGCTGGAAGAAGCCCGCGCCGTGTTCCCCGACACCCTGGCCGCCAACGAGGGCCTCTGCATTCAGGTGTAAGAAAACGGCAATAATTAACTCATGCCACAAGAGTAGGGGCGTTTTGCAAAACGCCCGGATAACGATTGTCTCATTGAGTGGTGCCATTCGGTGCACACGGCGGGCGTTTTGCCTACGCCCCTACTCGTGAGACCTTAAGCGAAAAGCGACTAACCTGAAAAATTCTACCGAAACGCAAGAATAGATTATTCTTATAAATCTCTGCCCGAACCATGAACAAGAAACATATTTCCTCAAAAGACATCGCAGCCGACCTGCGCTATCTGCGCCTCTTGGCCCGCGACTTTCCCACCATTTCTTCGGTCACCACCGAAATCATCAACCTCGAAGCCATCTTGCACCTACCAAAGCCCACGGAGCATTTCCTGGCTGACCTGCACGGCGAGAACGAAGCGTTCCAGCACGTGCTACGTAATGCCTCGGGTAACATTAAGCGCAAGGTGCGCGATATATTCGGCAACACGCTCCGAGAGCAGGAAATCAGAGACCTCTGCACCTTAATCTATTATCCCAAGCAGAAACTCGAACTCGTGAGGCAGACCGACAAAAACCTGTCGGACTACTATCAGACGACCCTCAACCAGCTCATCGCCGTGTGCCGCAACGTATCGTCGAAGTACACGCGCTCAAAGGTGCGCAAGAGCTTGCCCGAGGAATTCGCCTACATCATCGAGGAACTCCTGCACGAGAGTTCCGACGACCGCAACAAGCAGGCCTACGTGAGCGTGATTATCCAGACCATCATCGGCACGGGACGCGCCGCCGGCTTCGTCGAAGCCCTTTGCCTGCTTATCCAGCGCCTCGCCATAGACCGCCTGCACATTCTCGGCGACATCTTCGACCGCGGCACAGGGGCGCATCTCATCCTCGATACGCTCTCGGGCTATCATCATTGGGACTTGCAATGGGGCAACCACGACATTTTGTGGATGGGCGCGGCAGCGGGCAACCTGGCGTGCATCGCCGGAGTGCTGCGCGTGTCGCTGCGCTACGCCAATACGCAGACGCTCGAAGAGGGCTACGGCATCAACATGCTGCCGCTGGCCACCTTTGCCATGGAGACCTATCCCGACGCCGACGCCTGCGGCATATTTATGCCAAAACTCGAAGACCCCGAGCGCAGTCCCAACGAGAAGACCTGCCGCTACCTCTCGCAAATGCACAAGGCCGTGGCAGTCATACAGTTCAAACTGGAAGGACAGCTCTATAAAGCGCACCCGGAATGGGGCATGGGCGACCGCGCCCTGCTGGAACGCTTGGATTTGGAAAAGGGCACGATTACGCTCGAAGGAAAAGAGTATCCCCTCCGCGATACCTTCTTCCCCACCATCGACCCCTCCGATCCCTATCGCCTTTCGCCCGAGGAAGAAGACCTCATGAAACGACTCCAACACTCGTTCCTCATCAGCGAGCATCTCCAAAACCATGTGCGCAAAATGCTGCGCCACGGCAGCATGTATGGCATCTACAACGAAAATCTCTTGTTCCATGCCTCTGTGCCGCTTGATGAGCATGGCGAACTCTTGGCCGTAGACCTCGACGGCACGCCGCTTAAAGGCCGTGAATTGCTCGATGCTGTGGACATGACGGTGCGCACCGCCTACGACGCTGCTGCCGATGACGAGGAACGCCGCAAGGCAACGGATTTCTTCTGGTACCTCTGGTGCGGCCCGCATTCGCCTTTGTTCGACAAGTCAAAGATGGCAACGTTTGAACGTTACTTTATCGCCGACAAGGAGACGCACAAAGAGCACAAGGGCTACTATTACTCGCTCCGCGACAACGCTGCCGTGTGCGACCGCATCATGGACAGTTTCGGTGTGAAAGGCAAGCACCGCCACATTATCAACGGACACGTGCCCGTACGCGCCGCCAACGGCGAAAATCCCATTAAGGCAGACGGCAGACTCATGGTGATCGACGGCGGTTTCGCCAAGGCCTACCACGACACAACGGGCATAGCCGGCTACACGCTCGTTTACCACAGCCGCGGTTTCCAGCTTGTGCAGCACGCGCCCTTTACCTCTACCGAAGAGGCCATTCTCAACGGCACGGACATCCGTTCCACCACGCAGATTGTCGAGATGATGGGACAGCGGGCCATGGTGAACGACACCGATAAAGGCGCAGAATTGCGCGAGCAAATAGCCGACCTCGAAAAACTCCTCGTTGCCTACCGCCGGGGCTTTATCAAGGAATAGCGCGCCGCCGAATGACAATATGATGCAGGTATTATCTGCCTGGAAGGCAGTACGGAGCGAAGCGACGATAACCGGGGACGAAGTCCTCGGAGGCGGCTATTGCAATGATTCTGCCTGGAAGGCAGTACGCCTGTGGAATTGTTTTAGAGCCTGTCCTGTGGCGTAGTGCCTTCCAGGCACATCGTCCTCACCGCACTGTTCCGAGCACTTCGTGCCCGGTTACCTCGCTTCGCTCTGTAGTGCCTTCCAGGCACTTAACACCTAATTCAGCAAAATGTACAGTATACAAAATCCAATTCATATCTAAATAACATGAAATCTCTCCGCGAACTCTACCGCATCGGCCAAGGTCCGTCGTCCAGCCATACCATGGGACCGCGCCGCGCCGCCTTGCAATATTCCGAGCGTCACCCCGAAGCACGCCAATTCCGCATCACGCTCTACGGCAGCCTTGCTTCAACGGGCAAAGGTCACCTTACCGACTACGCTATCAAGCAAGTACTGGGCGAAGACCGCACCACGATTGTGTGGCATCCCGAAATCGTGCTTCCCTTCCACCCGAACGGCATGAAATTCGAGGCAATCCCTGGCGACACGGGCGAGCCTTACGACCCTTGGACAGTGTTCAGCGTGGGCGGCGGGGCATTGGCTGAAGAGGGCGTTAGTCCCCTCGACACGCCCGACGTTTATCCGCTCAACTCCCTTACCGAAATCAAGCACTGGTGCGAGGTGAACGGCAAAGCATATTGGGAATACGTGGAAGAATGTGAAGGCCCGGCGATTTGGGAATACCTCACAGAGGTTTGGCGCGTGATGTGCGCCGCCGTGGAGCGCGGGCTGGAACACGAGGGCGTGCTGCCCGGCTGCCTCAAATTGCGCCGCAAAGCCCCCGACTACTATATCCGCGCCATGGGCTATAATTCTAATCTCCAGACGCGCGGACTTGTGTTTGCCTATGCCCTTGCAGTGAGCGAGGAGAATGCCTCCGGCGGACAAATAGTCACGGCCCCGACGTGCGGTGCATCGGGCGTATTGCCCGCTGTGCTCTACCACATACAGAAGAGCCGCCGTTTCCCCGAGCGGCGCATCTTGCACGCCTTGGCTACCGCCGGCCTGATTGGCAACGTGGCGAAAACCCGCGCCAGTATCTCGGGCGCAGAAGCCGGCTGCCAGGCGGAAGTGGGCGTGGCATGCGCCATGGCAGCCGCTGCAGCCAATTACGTGTTCGGTGGCACGCTGGCCACAATTGAATATTCCGCAGAAATGGGTCTCGAACATCATCTCGGCATGACCTGCGACCCCGTGTGCGGCCTCGTACAGATACCCTGCATCGAGCGCAACGCGCACGCCGCCGCCCGCGCCCTTGATGCCAACATCTACGCCACTTATGCCGACGGCATTCACCGCATCTCTTTCG
>JBJEAH010000095.1:0-12761 GCA_051868815.1 Alloprevotella sp. | reverse complement strand
AGGAAGCCATCGGTTTGCCCACGATGTTGGAGCGTCCCAACACGACGCAATGTTTGCCCGAAGTGGGAATGTTGTAGCGGCGCAGGAGTTCAAGAATGCCTTTGGGCGTTGCGGAGAGGTAGCAAGGCAGACCGATGTTCATTCTTCCTACATTCACCGGGTGAAAACCGTCCACGTCCTTGCGATAATCAATGGCTTCAATCACCTTTTGCTCTGAAATATGCGCCGGCAGGGGCAGTTGGACGATAAATCCGTCAATGTCTTCATTTTCATTGAGCCCATTGATGCAGGTCAGCAGTTCCTCTTCCGTCACATCGTCCTCGAAACGGATAAGCGTGCTTTCAAAGCCGCAGGCCTCGCAGGCCAGCACTTTGTTGCGCACGTAAGTTTCGCTTCCGCCGTCGTGCCCCACAAGTATGGCGGCGAGATGGGGGCGTTTCATGCCTTTCGCCGCCATTTCTGCGACTTCTGCGGCAATTTCCCGCTTAATTGTAGCTGCCGTAGCCTTTCCGTCAATGATTGTCATCCTATATATATAATATTGTATGGTTAATCTTTTCTCAAAGTTATGACTTCGTAGGCAGGCCATGCGCCGAGGCGGTATGGCACGCTGCCGCCGATGCCGGTAGACACGTAGAGACGGCTATGCCCCTCTGTATAAAGCCCTGCCCAATGCGGCATCGTGAGCGCGGCGGGAGAGAAATTGCCGAAGCGCAACTGCCAAGCGTGGGTGTGTCCCGAGAGCGTAAGACCCACCTGCTTGTTGTGCGACACTTCGCTTGACCAATGGTGCGGGTCGTGCGAGAGCAAAACTACGGCCGCATTCTGAGGCACATCCTTCAAGGCTCTGACGAGATTGGCCAAAGCAGGGTGGGGCACTTTGCCGCCGTTCTCTACTCCGGCTATATAGAGTTGTTCGCCTTTGCGGCTGATTGCAACATGCTCGTTGCGTAGTACCAGCCAGCCGCATTGCTGCTCAAAAGAGATGATTTGGGAGAAATGGTAATTCTTTTCGAGTTCGCTTTGACGGGCGTTGTAGATGCAATAATCATGGTTGCCGAGCACGGCCACAACGCCGTCGCGGGCTTTCAGTTTCGAAAGGATCGCGGCATAGGGTTGCACTTCCGTGGAATTTATATTGACCAAATCGCCCGTAAACACGATGAGGTCGGCGTGTTCCTCGTTGATGCGCCGCACCACCTTTTCCACAAATCCCGTGTGTCCGTTGTAAGTGCCGAGATGAAGGTCGGAGATTTGTATGATGCGGTAACCGTCGAAAGCAGCGGGCAGGTTCTTGACGGGAATTTCTATTTCATTTTTCTGCAAAATATGCGTGCCAAAGGCCACACCGAACACCTGCGCGGCAAACACGAGCAGCGCGAGCGCAATGGGCAGATACAAACGCCTTTTCCACTTCTTGCGCAGCACCCAAGCCGTCAGAAGCGAGAGGGTATCGAAGAGGAGGAATACGATCTTGGGGATAAAGAAGCACGTGAGCAGGATAAAGAACGCCTGCATGCAGATACTGCTGCGCCCCGCCGCGTACAGCAAGAGCGTAACGCCCGTAAGCAGTGTGGGCAAAAAAACGCAGAACGAACTAATTACGTTCGTTCCGCGCGTATATCTTTGCCAAATATATATGTCCGGCAAAATAGAGAGGAGTATCAGTGACAAAAACGGCAATACCATAGGCATTATAAAATTTTAATCCGTCTACATCTTATTATGCTCCTGCTGTTCCTGCCATTTCTCGCGGGCCAGTTCCTGCATATCGGTCACCGTGTCCTTTTCGTCCACGATTTCTGTGCCGAGCATGGTTTCGATCACGTCTTCCATGGTGACAATGCCACGGAAACAGCCGTATTCGTCGATGATAACGGAGATGTGTTCCTTTTTCGCCAAGAGTTCCTCCCATATTTTCGACACGGAGTCTGTTTCCTGGAAGGTAAGTATCGGGCGCACTATTTCAGAGAGACGCGTGTCAAAGCGGTCTTCTGAGAGTTTTTCGAGAATTGTTTGCCGCAATACGTAACCCTTTATGAAGTCATCGTTTTCCTCGTTGAACACCGGGATACGCGAGTAAGTGCGATAGGCATCGTTTTTATAGAATTCGGAGAGCGTCATGTTTTCCTCGGCCATTTCCACCACGGAGCTTGGTGTCATGATGTCGCGTGCCGTGATGTCGTCGAGTTTCAGCAGGTGTTGGATCATGCTGTTCTCTTTCTTTTCCAAAACACCTTCCTCTGCGCCGACGGTCACAATGGCCGAAACCTCTTCGCGGCTCACTGAAAGCGGTTGCTTCTTGGTGGAAATGATGTTTGTAATCAGTTCCGAAAGCACCACGAAGGGGTAGGTGATGAATACCAGCATGCGAATGATGCGAGCCGAGGGTAGGGCGAGTTGCCGCCAGTAGGTGGCGCCGATGGTCTTTGGGATAATTTCAGAAACCACAAGGATAAGCAGCGTGAGCACGGCGGAGGTTACACCGAACCACTCGTTGCCGAACACCTTGTCGCTCTGTGCGCCCACGCCTGCCGCTCCTACGGTGTGCGCAATGGTGTTGAGCGTCAGGATGGCCGAAATGGGGCGGTCGATGTCCTGCTTGTAGCGTCTGAGTAAGTGTGCAATGGATTGTCCCTCGCTTTCCTTCACCGAGATAAAAGACATCGGCGTTGAAAGCAACACGGCTTCAAGAATAGAGCAGAGGAAAGAGACGAAGAGTGCTGAGAAAAGATAGAGGAGTAATAGCCCCATGGATAATTGGATAAGTGAAACAATATCCGTCCGTAAGTGTTTGGCTTTCAGAAAATAGATTACTTTTCATTTGAAAGCCCGGATGCTCTTTTAAGTCTATTGTGAGCGTTGCGGCATGCCGTTGTTCATCTGTTAAGATGCGGCAAGTTTCATTTTCAAGGTACAAAGTTAGTGATTTCTCTGTGTATTCGGGCATTATCTGCCTATTAAATTATTATTTAGGTCTGTTACGCCTCATTCTTCAAAGTCGATGCAGACGCGCTGCACGGTATAGGGGCGCACTTTGCCGTCAGCAACTGCCACGTGTGCTGGGTGCGTTGCATAGGCTTTGAGGGCTTCGGGGCTTTCAAGCGTGGAGTCGAGCATCACGTCGCAGTTCGACGAGTCGAGGCGGCCGTCAATGTTCACTTTAATGCTTACGAGTCCGTCGATTTTGCCTTGCAGGCTTTCGAGTCCCGTTTTGATTTCTCTTTTCACCTGTTCTTTCTTTTCGGCGGTGAGTTGAGGGTTTAATGTCCAAAGGATAATGTGTTTTACCATGGTTGAATATGTTATTATTTGATGCAATGTTCTTTCTTGTATTCGTTGAATTGTTCGCGGTTGCCGTTGAACACGTTGATGTCTACGTTGCCCGTGATGCCGCTTACGCGACCGCGATACGTGAGTTGCCAATGCAGCAGATGTACAAAGGGCTTGAACTCGCTGTAACGGGCTATCCACACATCATAGGCTTTCAGTTCCTTAGGGGCATCGGGCATGTGCTTGTTCACAAAGTTCTGGCCCATATAAAGCACGGGCTTCGTGCCGCAACGGCGTTCCACGGCTCGCAGCCAAACAAGCATCTCTTGAAAGAGTTTCTGCACGCCGCCCATTTTCCTGATTTCGCTTTCCGTAGGCTCTACATCGAGCATCGGCGGCAGGTCGCCCTTTGCCAAACTGGCTTTCTTGAGAAAATATTCTGCCTGCGCCGCACCGCTTTTCAGGTAGGAAAAGAAATGATACGAACCGGCGGCGATGCCCTGACGGCGGGCCGCGCGAATATCGGCGGCGTAGTAGTTGCTGAATATGCTGGTGCCTTGCGTGGCCTTGACGTACACGAAATCTACCTTGTAGTCCACTTTCCCTTCAATGCGTTTCTGCGGTCCTAAGCCCGTGATGCGCAGTTTGTTCCAATGGATAGGATATTTTTTGCGCCTGATTTCGTGCTGGTAGCGCGAGATGTCGATGCCGTACACGCGGTCCGCGCTGTACACCATGCGCTCGCCCTTAAACACGTCTTCTTTCCACGCGCCGCACTTCGCCACATTGTCGCCCGAAAGACTGATGCCGTGGCCGTGCCGCTGCCCTTCTTTCCATTCGCCACTGTAAAAAGTCTGGTCCCGCTTGTGGCAAAAGCCGAAGCCATGCGGTTGCCTTTTGGCGTTGAACGTTCCCTGATAATAGCCCTCTCTGGCTATGGAATAGCCGCTTGCCAATGTGTCGGCCTGCCACGTGCCGCCGTAAATGTTGCCTATGCTGTCGGTAAGCGTGCCCGCGCCTTCTTTTATCAATGCTCCTTTGCGTTCCGCAACAGTTCCCTCGTAGGTCCAGCCGTCAGGCAGCACGATGCGGGCGCATTGCTTATATATATATAATATTGTATGGCGGCGCGTGGGGCGGTCGGCGAACCATGATTTTATCTTTTGGCAAAAATTGCTCCAAAGCGCAGACAGCCACCCCTTATCGGCATATACTGCGGCGGCTATCTGTTCTGCGCCTACCACTTTGCCGTCCACCACGATGCCGCACAGGCGGCCGAAACAGTTGATTGCGGCTCCGCCTTCGGCCGAGGCAAATGTGCGCATGTCAGAGCTGTCAGCCGAAACGGCAGGCAGGGGCACGGCGGTTTCATCACCGAAATCGTGGAAGAATATACTGCGCTTGGCTTTTGCCATCGTGCCGAAACGCATGGCGGCAAAGCGTGCCGCGCCTTCGGGCAATAGGGAGTCGGCTGTTTGCAATAGCAGGAGCGATGTGCTGTCGCGTAGGGCGGTGTCGGTAAGTCGCTTGCAGCGCACGGTGTCTGTATAGATGCTGTCTGCGGTCGCCGTTCTGTTGAAAATCAGGCGGTAGTCTGTGTGAATGGCGGCGATGATCCTTTTTCCCGCTTCCGCAGAGGCAAACAGCCTTTCCGCCATGTGTGCCGTTGAGTCAAGGCGTGCGCTGTACGCTTCGGTTTGCGCTTTGAGGCTCATCATTTCGTTGTAACCGTCGTCTGCCACGGAGTGCGTGCGCTCATAGTAGTCCATTTCGCGCAGCACGTGGGCGGCATCGCCTCGGTCGGTCTCCAAAGTTCCTTGCAGCGCGTCCATCAGCCGCTGCGTGCTGTCGGCGGCGAGCGTGTCGGGGAGCGTGCCGAGCAGGCCGGCGGAGGTAAGGGCGTGCCCGCCGTTGCTTACGAACACCGCCGTACCTTCCCGCTTCACTGCCACCGAGTCGGCGCAAAAGTCGGCTTCGGCGGGCTGTCCGTCTGCTATACATATATATATTGTGTCGCGGCTGCCGTCGGTGAGCATCAGGCAACTTGTTGCCTCCACCCGCGCCACGCTGCGCAGAAGTGTGCTTTCGCGCGTGGGCAGCAGCCAGGGCAATATTATGACCAATGCCACAACCACGGAGATTGCGGCAATGACAAAGGGGCTTGATTTTAGTAGTTTCTTCATCTGCAAAATTCGCTTTTACACCAGTGCCTTTGACAAGAAATAACCGCCCAGCACGAGCCACACGTACAGACCGCCGGCCAGGAGAAAGGGCTTCGCGCCGGCTTGCTTGAACTTGTCGATGCTGGTTTCCGCGCCGAGGGCGGTCATTGCCATAGTGAGCAGGAAGGTGTCGAAGTTGTTGATAACGGAAATGCCTGCCGTGAGGGTTTCTTGGGGGATAAACGCGGCTTGTTGGAGGAGCGAGTTGATGCCGATGACGATGAGGAAGTAGAAGGCAAACCAGGGAATGGTGATTTTGCTCTTTCCACCGGCGTTGCCCGTGTTATTGCCCCATTTGGCGAGGCAGAGGCTCATGATAACGAGTACCGGTGCGAGGAGCATCACGCGTATCATCTTCGTTATGGTTGCCGCGTCGGCTATGTTGCCGCCGGCCGCGTCAATGGCGTTGCCGGCACCCACCACGTGCGCCACCTCGTGCAGCGTGCTGCCCGTATAGACGGCCAACTGCTGCTGTGTAAGTCCGTCAAGTATGCCTGCGCGGTAGAGGATAGGGTAGAGAAACATGGAGAGCGTGCCGAAAATTACGACCGTCGAAACCGCCACGGCGGTCTTGTGGGGAGCGCATTTCACCACGGGTTCTGCACCGAGCACCGCCGCCGCACCGCAGATGGCGCTGCCGGTAGAGGTCATGAGCGTCGTGTCGCTGTCGATTTTCAGCAGTTTGCCGAGCAGAATACCGAGGAATATAGTGCCTGCCACGATGATAGCGTCCACGGTAATGGCGGGCAAGCCTATCTCCGCCACCTGCTGAAACGTCAGCCTGAAACCATAGAGCACCACGCCCGTGCGCAGCACCGTTTTGGAGCAGAACTTAATGCCGGGCACCCACGTCTCAGGCAGTTTGTTGCGCAGCGAGTTGGCGTAGAGCATACCGAGGATAATGCCGACAATCAGCGGACTGAACGACAGGTTTCTCACAAACTGGAACTCGGCGATGTAGAAGGCCGAGAAAGAGAAGAGTACGATTAGGAGTATGCCGTGCAGCACCTCGCCTTTGTTTTCTTTGAACATGATGTATATGTTTTTATGTCGTCGTTGTGGGCGGGCGTTTTGCAAAACGCCCCTACTGTTTGCTATGGATTATTCTTCGGGGCTTTCGTCTTCCGCGCCCTCGCTGAGGAGGTCGGTGCCCCAGTGTGTGGAGGCGAGGCGTTGCTCGCGGCGTATTACCTCCTTTGCCTTTTTGGCGTAGATAATCATGCGCAGCGACTGGCTGTAAGAAAAATAGTTCCACATCCAGTTGAACATCACGATGAGTTTGTTGCGCACGCCGAGGATTGAGCGCAGATGCACCACGAGCCACATGAACCACGCCACGAAGCCCGCCATTTTCATTTTGCTGAACTCCGCCACGGCGCGGTTGCGTCCCACCGTGGCCATCGTGCCGAGGTTGCGGTAGCGGAACGGGCGCATGGGCTGTCCCTCCGCGAGGCGTTTCAGGTTCTTTGCCAAAAGCGTGCCTTGCTGTATGGCCACTTGCGCCAGCTGCGGGTGACCGCCCTGCCACTTGGGGTCGCCTTCGGGCATGATGCACTGGTCGCCGATGGAGAACACGCCGTCAAGGCCTTTCACCTGGTTAAATTCGTCCACAATGATGCGCCGCCCGCGCCCGAGGTGGCTCGCATCGAGGTTGCCCACGGGCTGCGCCGCCACGCCGCTCACCCAGATAAAGGTGCGCGTGGCAATGCTGCTGCCGTCTTTGAGCATCACGCGGTGGTCCTTATAGTCGGTCACCATCTTGTTGAGCAACACGTTCACGCCCATGCCGCGCAGGTATTTCTCCACGTGCGCCGAACTCTCCTCACTCATGGCGGGCAGCAGGCGCGGCCCGGCTTCCACGAGATAGATATGCATGAGGCTCGAGGGCAGGTCGGGATAGTCCTTAGGCAGCACAAAATTTTTCATTTCAGAGAGTGCGCCGGCAATTTCCACACCCGTTGCGCCGCCGCCCACGATGACCACGTTGAGCAGTTCCTGCCTTTCCTGTTCGCCGGCGCAGGTGAGGGCGCGTTCAAAGTTGTCAAGCAGCGCGTTGCGCAGTCCCATGGCCTCGCTCACGTTCTTCATTGGCATGGCCTCGTCTTCCACATGCTCGTTGCCGAAGAAGTTGGTCGTGGTGCCGGCGGCCAGCACGAGGTAGTCGTACTGCACTTTGCCGATGGAGGTTTGAATGATTTTATGCTCGGGGAAAATGGAGCGCACCTCCGCCATGCGGTAATAGAAGTCCTTGCGGCGTTGGAAGATTTTGCGGAAAGGGAAAGAAATGGAACTCGGTTCGATACCCGCCGATGCGATTTGGTAAATAAGCGGCGGGAACTGGTGATAATTGTTACGGTCAACGAGCACTACTTGAAACTGCGAACCTTTCAGTTTGTTGGCCAATTTCAGTCCGCCAAAGCCGCCGCCCACAATGACGACGCGCTTCTTGTCTGTTTGGGGTATGTTGAAACTCATTGTTGTATATATGAATAGGTATTATTGAGTAGATTGAATGTCGTAATCGGTGTTAAGTGCCTGGAAGGCACTACAAAAGCGTAGCTTTTTGGTAACCGGGGACGAAGTCCTCGGAAAGGCGGTGCGAGACCGATGTGCCTGGAAGGCACTACGCCACAGGACAGAGCAAAAGCCACTGGCGTACTGCCTTCCAGGCAGCTCATGGCAATGACTTGTTTCCGAGGACTTCGTCCCCGGTTACCATCGCTTCGCTCTGTACTGCCTTCCAGGCAGCATTTTCACATAAAATATCGCCCTTTACAGCAACATCCACCCGGCGATGCCGCACAGGGCAATCAAGACAAGGGAGTTGATGCGAAAGAAGGCGGAGCCGATGAGGGTGGCAAGGAAGAGGAAGAGGGTGATGCCAAACTGCCACGGCGTTTCCTGCGGCGTGCCGAATGTGCCGGGCGTGCAAAGCAGCAGCACGGCGGCGGCCATCAGTCCCGGGATAAGGGGGCGCAACAGCGTAAGCACGCCTTCTGTCATGCCGCTCTGCTTGATGCGGGCGTAAAAGCGGTGGTAAAATTCTGTCCAGAGGAAAGAGGGTAGGGCGATGCCTACGGTTGCCACCAGTGCCCCGCCCACTGCGGGCCAGAAGCCGTAGGGCGTAATGGTGGCGGCATATCCGCCCAGCGCAGCGGCGTTCTGTCCGATGTCGCCGGGAATAATGCGGCACAGGGCCATAAGGTCGGCAAACTCCTCGGCGGTGAGCCAGTGGTTTTGCGTCACAAGTGTATTTTCCAAGAAAGCCAACAGGCTCTCCATACCGCCAAAGCCCAACAGGCCGGCAGCGAAGAAAAGCAGAAAGAGAAGAACGTAAACCATGGGTTATTCGTTGGGTTTGATAAAGAAGCCGTAAAGCAGACCGGGAATGATGATGCCGAGCACGATGACGAAGGGCGGCAGACCCAAGAGCCATATCGCCACGGCCGCACCGATGGGCAGCCACACGTTGGCAAGCGTGATGTGCGTGTGGCGCAGGGTACGCACCACGGGAATGACCAAGAGCGCAATGACCGCCGGGCGCACGCCGCGCAGGAAGGCGGCCATTTGCGGCTGGGTGCGTACGTCGCCAAACAGTCCTGCGATGAACACCATAATAATAAAAGGCGGCAGCAGCAGTCCGCTAACGGCTGCAAGGCTGCCTGCCTTTCCGTGCAATTCGCGCCCGAGGAGGGTGCAGAGGTTAATGCTGAACACGCCCGGCATTGCCTTTGCCACCGTGGCGCAATGCTCATAGCGTTCTGCCTCCATAGCCGCCCCGTCGCCCTCGGCGAGCACCTTGCGCAAGGGAGCGGCTAGCGCATAGCCGCCGGCTATGTTCGTGCCGGCGGTACGCAGGAAAAGTGAGAAGATTTGGTAAAGGGTCATATTTAATCAGTTCGTCAGAATGTTTTGAAGCAGTTGGCCTAGGATAAAAACCATTAAAAACCCATTTGCATAATGTCGGCTGCGCTCGGCAATATGAGCAAGCTCTATTGCACTCGCTTGCACGCCATTTTCAATGGACAACAATTCAAGGTCTCACGGGTTTTTAATGGTTTTTCCCTTGCTTCGTTTGAAGCGGGCGGGCACCGACCGCAGCCGTTGGGATTAAAGACGAGCGAAAACCGCGAGGTTTTCATGCTCGGCGTTAAGACCGGCGGCGTGGCCCGCAGGGCTTCAAACGCAGCAAGATGTTTTTACAGGTTTTTATCATTACCTGTAGATGTATCACCCACGAGCATTTTCCATCGTCCCAATCACTTATGCTGCTCGCGGTAGAGGTCGTTCACCGTCTTGACGGGATTGAACGTCGTGAGGGGCACTTCCACAAACACTGTGGTCCAGTCGCTCATCGCGCCGTTCCAAAGGCCGGGCAATTCGAGGGCTTTCAGTTCGCGGCCGTCCTTGCTCTTGTGGGAGATGAACCCCGTGAGTTTGTCCACATACTGCGGCAGGTTGAAGCGGTTGCCCTTATAGTCTTTCAGGGCGCACACGAGGTCTACGGGGTTGAAGTGCGTGCCTTGCTCGAACATCGCCTTCTTTTCAGGGTCGGTCATGTCGATTTGCGAGCTTTCGAGGATTTGCGGAGACACGGTGCCGTCGCTGTTGTAGGCGAGGAACGGACCGCCGCCGGGTTCACCCACATTGCGCACCATACCGCAGGCACGCATCGGACGGTTCAGTTTCGTCTTCAAATACTGGTGTAACTTATCGCCCGTAAGTTCCTCTCCGGCAGGTGCGTAGCAGAAGCATTTTTCTTGCAGCCAGACGAGCATTTCCTGCATTTCGGCTTCCGTGGCACCCTCGTCGAGTTTGCGGAGCATGGCGAACGCCTCGGCTTGCAGTTTCACGAGCACGCCGGCAAGGAGTTGCTTGTACGTCACCGTGTCGCCTTTCAGGCGGTCGGGTACAACGTTGTCGATATTTTTGATAAATACCACGTCGGCATCGATGTCGTTGAGATTTTCAATGAGTGCGCCGTGGCCGCCCGGGCGGAAGAGCAGACTGCCGTCCTTTTGGCGGAAAGGCGTATTGTCAGCGTTGGCGGCCGGCGTGTCGGTAGAAGGCTTTTGTTCCGAGAAACTGATGTCGAAGGCGGCATCGTGGGCAGCGGCATACTGTCCGGCCTTTTCCGTTGCCAATGCCTCGAAGAGGGCGCGGTGCTCGGGCGACACGGTGAAGTGCACATTCACTTTTCCGTCCTTGCCCTTGGCGTAGAGCGTGCCTTCCACAAGATGCTCCTCCAGCGGCGTGCGTGCGCCCTCGGCGTAGCGGTGGAATTTCAGCAGGCCCTTCGGCAGTGCGCCGTAGTTCAGACCGTCTTTCCCGAGCAGCGTGTTCACCACGGCTTTGTAGGCACCGTCGGCGAGCAAGGCGGAGATGTCCTTGCCGTGCAGACGGAGACAGGCAGCGTTGAGGTCGTCGTAGAACGCCGCTTCCTGGATATTATTGAAAAACGTCTTTTCAAAATCGCTTTGCGGTGCGTCGTAAGCGGCATCGGCAAAGGCAAACAGGTCTTTGAACATGCGGCTGGCCGCGCCCGAGGCAGGCACGAATTTCACAATCTTGTGTGCGCCGTCCTTATAGGCGTTCCATGCGGCGAGGTAGTCGGCCGTCTCTGTTTCCGAGGGTTTGAGGATACCTTTGCCGATGGCGGCTGCGCCTTCGAGTTTGAGGAACGGGAAGCCTTTTACGAAGCATGCCATCTGCTCGTTGAATTTCTCTTCGCTGATGCCTTTTTGCGCCAGCTGCGCTTTGTCTTGTGCGTTAATCATGGTGTGAGGGGTTTTAAGGGTTATATGAGGGTTTGAGTTCTATGCCGTTGCAACTTCATTAAATATGGATTTCGCAAGAATGGTTGCCAGCTTAACAGGGACTGCGTTTCCAAGTTGCCTCATTGCTTCTGTCCAAGAACCTGCAATCCGATAATTATCAGGAAACGTCTGAATGCGTTTTGCTTCTGCTATAGTGAAATACCTAACTTGCCCATCAGGGTATTTTATCATGTTCTCACCGCCAGGCACACCGTGATCGCCTGCTTTTATAGTCTTTGAAGGTTCATCAATGTAACTCCCGGTATGTCCGGGATATTCTTTTGCGCCTTTTCTCAAAAGATGATCATCTTTATCATTAGGGACACCTAACCCTTCAATGGCATCTCTTACTGTTTGCCAAGGTAAAAGGGAAGGAGGAAAGAAACCATATTTTTTAATAAGAATTCTTTTACATTCGTTGACGAAAGAGGGGGGGGAATAATTAGCGATGCCATGCCTGTCCCAATATTTGTTTTCGACAAACATGTCCCATAAAAGTGCATCTTTTGAATGTGTTGGCTGAGGAAATGACCAATCATTATTAATGTCGTTTCTAAAACCAACTATAATGACCCGCTCTCTTGTTTGCGGTATTCCGTAGTCTGCGGCGTTTAGCAGTTTGTACTTTACATTATATAATGGCTTTTCATCGTTAGATAACGATAATTTCCGTAACAATGAAAGGTTTGTTTTCCAATTATCTGTTTTTAATTTAATTTGAGGGTAAGACAACTGAAGTACGATATATTCGAAATAATCAGAGAATGAATTTCTTAGAAGTCCTTTTACGTTCTCGAAGATAAATACTTTCGGAGTTGTGGCTTTAATTGCTTCAATAGCCGCAGGGAACATATCCCTTACATCGTCCTTGCCATTTGCTTTTCCTCCTAAAGAAAATGGTTGGCACGGCGGCCCTCCAGCGATAATATCAATATTAGAGAACGATGAGAAGTGAAAATTCCTTACGTCAGTTTCGTATACAATACTCGAATCGAAATTATTGCGTAAGGTGTTGCATGCATCGGAGTTCCATTCAACAAAGGCGCGATGCTTAATGCCGGCAAGTTCTAATCCTTTGGCAAGCCCCCCCGCTCCCGAGAATACTTCAATGCAATTCATAGTTCTCAAAATAATTTTTAATTATATCCTCAACTTCGTTGATTGTTGAAGCAATGCCCTTACACCTATTCGCCCAAGTTCTCCCAGGGTGAATTACATCCCAATCTGATTTTGCCTGACCAAATCTTCCTTTACCTGGTGTGTGGTTGCCAAATCCATCAACAGCATTGTTCCAAATAGGCCTGTAATGCCTGATTATTGCAGCTTCTACCGTACTGATCATGTCGGTTGCTTCTTTTTCTAAAATCATAAATCTGCAGTAGTAATCTTTCGCATCAAGGTTTTCTGTTGCAAAAATACTTCTGTAATGTTCGCATAGCCTTGAAGATCG
>JBJEAH010000094.1:0-12995 GCA_051868815.1 Alloprevotella sp. | reverse complement strand
CATATAGGAAAAAATATCCTGCTGAAAATAAAAATTTTCTTGCTGAAAGAAAAAAATATCATGCACCTAATTTTTAATGTCTTATGATAAACTATGTATTGAAAGAGATGCCCGATCTCCGCAAAACGGGCAAGCGCAATGTGTTCCCCAAGGTAAAAGTGCACCACACGGTAGGCACGGAGGAATTCCTTAAAGTTATGGCTACTTATCACCACACAAACCGCCCCAATGAACTGCGGGCGATGGTGGAAGCCATGAAAGAAACGATCGCCGACCTGTTGGCCGACGGCCACAACGTGAACATCGAAGGTCTCGGCACGTTCTCGCTCTCGCTGGAATTCAAGGACGAAAAATCCAAAGAACTGCAAGAGGGCGACGATATGCTTTATCGTAAAGTGCAGGCAAAGGACGTGAATTTCAGAGCCTCGCGCCAGTTGGTAGGTACCGTGGACCGTGCGGCTGAATATGTGCGCGACGAAGAGGAGCGCGTGGTGAAAATCGCTAAAACGCCCTACACGAAGGAGGAACGCATTGCCCGCGCCGTTAACTTCATTAAGGAAAAGGGCCAGATGCGTCTTTCCGATTACTGCGCCCTGAATGAGTTGGACAAATGTACCGCCAGCAAGGAACTGCAAGCAGTAGTCGACGACCCCGCACAGCCGATTATGATAGATGGCAAGGGCACGCATAAATTTTGGGTGCTGAAATAAGGACACAGATATTTTATTGTTTAGGTCTGAAAGGTCAGTTGTCGCGCTTGGTTCGAGCGCGTGAGACTATGTGTGCATAGTAATACCAGTTGGTAGTATTGGCGATTTATATGATTAAGGTGTTATCTGCCTGGAAGGCAGTACGGAGCGAAGCGACGGTAACCGGGGACGAAGTCCTCGGTAGTTGCCACAGCACAGGTTCTGCCTGGAAGGCAGTACGCCTGTGGAAATGTTTAAAGAGCCTGTCCTTTGGCGTAGTGCCTTCCAGGCACATCGTCCTTGCAGCACTGTTCCGAGGACTTCGTCCCCGGTTACCGTCGCTTTGCTCCGTAGTGCCTTCCAGGCACTTAGAACATAATGCAGATTACGCGGTCAAAACTCTTATTTTCCCGCTTTTCGCTTTCCTCGCCTCCTTCTCCGCCTCGGCCCAGTACCGGGACATTCTGAAAGAGTGCATTTACGCGCCTGCCGACTCCGCTCGGGTGGTGCAGCTTCTGGCGGAAAATGCGCCGCAGGGTGGGGAAGTGCTCTATTATGCCCGCAAGTTTGTGGGCGTTCCCTACGTTGCGGCCACGCTGGAACGGAGCAAGCAGGAGCGGCTGATAATCAACTTGAAAGAACTTGACTGCTCCACGCTCGCCGAAACCGTCCTCGCACTCGCTGCCACCAAGCGGGCAGGCGGCAGACGCTTTGAAGACTATTGCCGCACGCTGATGCTGTTTCGCTATCGCGGCGGACGGCCCGATGGCTACGTTTCGCGCCTGCACTACTTCACTTGGTGGGCGAATAGCGCGGTGAAAAACGGGCTTTTGCAGCACGTGGACGGGCAGCGCAAGCGTTTCTCCAAACAACTCGTGCCCAACGTTTATTATATGAGCGCGAACGCAGACAAATACCCGCTGCTAAAAGGCCGCCCGGCGCGGATAGACAGCATTGCACAGTTGGAAAAGGCCGAGAACGGCACGCCGCTCGGCTACTACATACCGCAAGAAAACACGGGCTTGGGGCGCAATGACCTTTCAGAGGTGCACGACGGCGACCTCATCGGCATCGTGACCAACAAGAAAGGCCTCGACTGCTCCCACCTCGGTTTCGCCGTTTGGGGCAAGGACGGCAAACTGCATCTGCTCAACGCCTCGTCCATTCACAAGAAGGTGGTGGAAGAGCCGAAAACCCTGCGGCAATATCTCTCCGAGCACCCCTCGTCTGTCGGCATCATCGTTTACAGACTGACCAATAACCCGCTTAAAACCAATAAGAAGAATATGACGAAAGTATATGTGATGAGCACCTGCCCCGACTGCGCGGCGGTGAAAGAACTGGCAAAAGAAGACAGCCGCTTTGAACTCATTGACCTCGGCGAGCATGTGCGCAACCTCAAAGCATTTCTGCGCTTGCGTGATACGCATCCCGCGTTTGAGAAGGTGAAGGAGCGCGGCAGCATCGGCATTCCCTGCTTCCTTTCAGAGGACGGCAGCGTGTCGTTTTCGCTCGAAGATTATTTTGAAAAGCATCCCGCGGCAGAACCCTCGGGCGAGGCATGCAGCCTCGACGGCAAAGGGTGCTGAGAAACGGCATTACGAAATAAAAGCCGCAACGTTCTTCGGAGCGTTGCGGCTTTGCTTGTAATGTGAATGTAGGTTGTTTGGATAAATTCGGATACTCTCGCGCGCTATTGCATTTCGCGTTCCTCGACCATGTCGATTTCTTCGCCTTTCGCGTTATAAAACACGTATTGCAAGTACGAAAGGCTTTGGTTGGGCACAATCTTGATGCCGAGGCCGTATTTCATCTGCCACTTGCGCTTGAGCGACCATACGCCCTGGTTGATGTAGGCTGCCACGAAGGGGTGCACGTGCAACTTGAACTTCTTGATGCCGAGTTTGCCCACGAGTGTGGCAATCTTGCTTTCCAGCGCATCGGTGAAGAGCAGGCTGGAACGTATGCGCCCCGTGCCGCCGCACGTGGGGCAGCTCTCTTCGACTTTCACGTCCATGGCGGGACGGACACGCTGGCGCGTGATTTGCATCAGGCCGAACTTGGAAAGCGGCAGAATGTTGTGGCGTGCGCGGTCGCTCTTCATGTTCTCGACCATGCGCTCATAGAGCTTTTGCCTGTTTTCGGGCAAATTCATGTCGATAAAGTCTACCACGATGATGCCGCCCATATCGCGCAGGCGGAGTTGCCGCGCCAATTCGTCGGCCGCGCCGAGATTTACGTCGAGTGCGTTGGCCTCCTGTCCGTCGGGCGACTTGGAGCGGTTGCCGCTGTTGATGTCCACCACGTGCAGGGCTTCGGTGTGCTCGATAATCATGTACGCCCCGTGCTTATAAGTAACCGTTCGGCCGAAAGAAGTCTTGATTTGCTTGGTTACGGAGAAATTGTCGAAGATGGGGACGTTGCCGTTGTAGAGTTTGACGATGTTTTTACATTCCGGCGCGATGAGCGTCACGTAATCGCTTACCTCTTTGAAGACGCGCTCGTCATTGACGTAGATGTTCTCGTAAGACGGATTGAAGAGGTCGCGCAGGAGGGCTACGGTGCGGCTCGTTTCTTCGTAGACGAGGAGCGGCAGTTTGCTTTGCTGTTGGCGTGCCTCCTGTATGCGTGCCACGGCATCGTTCCAACGCCCCACGAGAATACGCAGTTCCGTGTCGAGTTCGGCTACGCGCTTGCCTTCGGCCACGGTGCGTATGATAACGCCGAATCCCTTGGGCTTGATGCTCTGCACGAGCTGCTTGAGGCGTGCGCGCTCTGCGCCGCTCTTGATTTTGGTGGAGACTGAAATCTTTTCGCCGAAGGGGATAAGCACGAGGTAGCGGCCGGCAAATGATATCTCGGCCGTGAGGCGCGGCCCCTTGGTGTTGATCGGCTCTTTGACGATTTGCACAAGGATTTCCTGTCCTTGTTTCAGTGTGTTCTGTATGCTTCCTTCCTTCTCGGGTGCGGGTTGTCCGCAGGCTTTGGTCATGGCGATGTTGCGCTTGCCGTCGCCGAGGAGCGAGAGATATTTCTCGAAAGAATTGAATTGCGCCCCGAGGTCGAGGTAATGCAGGAAAGCATCGCGTTCGTATCCGACACTCACAAAACAAGCGTTGAGTCCGGGCATGAGCTTACGGACTTTGGCCAGATAGACGTTGCCCACCGAAAATTGCTCCGTGCGCCCTTCCTTTTGGTACTCCACGAGGCGCTTGTCCTCGAGCAGGGCGATGGAGATGTCTTTCGGCTGCACATCTACAATCAGTTCGCTTGTCATAAATCAGTAATTAATAGTGAGTGTTATTATAAAAATTGTGCCAATATGTCTGATGTGCACAGGGTGCATATAAACATATCGGCACATTGAGATGAGAAATCCGCTTGGAAAGCAGGATTTATGTAAGTTCTTTTGCCTTACTTGCTCTTATGACGGTTCTTTCTCAGTCTTTTTTTACGCTTGTGCGTAGACATTTTATGTCTTTTCTTTTTCTTACCGTTGGGCATAGTTGTAAGTATTAAATGGGTTTGAGAATAAATGCGTTAGTCTTTGATTGACTGCAAGAAAACCTTGGCGGGCTTGAAGGCCGGAATGTGGTGCTCGGGGATGATGATCGTGGTTTTCTTGGAAATGTTGCGAGCCGTTTTGGTTGCGCGCTTTTTGAGAATGAAGCTGCCAAAGCCTCTGAGGAAAACTTCGTTGCCGCCGGCAAGCGAATCTTTTACTGTTTCCATAAATGCCTCGACAGTGGCAAGCACGGTAGCTTTTTCGATACCCGTCTTTTGGGAAATCTCGTTTACGATATCTGCTTTTGTCATGTGTTTATAAAGAATTGTTTGAATTTTGTGATGTCTTTCTTAAAGCGTTTGCAAAGTTATTATTTTCAAATGGTTTGAAGAAACGTTTGCGCACTTTTTTGGGGCTTTGCTGCTAAGAAAGTTATGAATTTGCCGTCGGCTGCACGGGAATTTTCTCGATGCGGCGCACGTGCCTGCCGCCTTCGAAGGGTGTGTTGAGGAACTGGTTCATGATTTCGCGTGCCGTGTCGCAAGAAATGTAGCGGCCGGGCATCACGAGCACGTTGGCATCGTTGTGCATGCGCGTCATCTTGGCAATTTCGGGTACCCACACGAGGGCGGCGCGTATGTGCTGATGCTTGTTGAGCGTCATGGATATGCCTTCGCCGCTGCCGCAGATGGCGATGCCGCGCTCCACTTCTCCTGTCTTCATACCATTGGCAAGTGCGTGGGCAAAATCGGGATAGTCGCAGCTTTCAGCGGTGTAAGTGCCGTAGTCCTTGTATGTGATGCCCTGTTCTTCGAGGTACTGCCTGACGTATTGCTTGAGTTCAAAGCCGGCGTGGTCGCTGGCAAGTCCTATCATTGCTTCCATAATATTTAGGAATTAGGAATTATGTTCTTACTTTAAGAACGCCAGAACTTCCTTGCGGATATTCTCGGGCGTGTAGCCGAGTTTTTCGTCCAACACCTTGTAAGGTGCGCTGAAACCGAAGCTGTCGAGGCCGTAAACGTGGCCGTGTGCGCCCACAAGTCCTTCAAAGATGACGGGCAAACCGGCGGTGAGGGCGAAGATGCGGGCGTCGGCGGGCAACACTTGCTCTTGGTAAGCCTTGTCTTGGCGGCGGAACAGTCCGTCGCTCGGGCAGCTCACCACGCGGCTCTTGATGCCGTCGGCTTTCAGGAGTTCGGCCGTGTCGATGAGCGTGCTGACTTCTGAACCGCTGGCCAAAAGGATAACGTCGAAGTTTTCAGCGTCCTCTACAATATAGGCACCCTTGCGTGCCTGCGAGTAATCCACGTGGCCGGGCAGGGACTTCACGTTTTGGCGGCTGAAAATGAGTGCGGTGGGCGTGTCCATGTTTTCCATAGCCATACGCCAGCATTCCGTCACGGCATTTACGTCGCAGGGACGCAGCACGCGCACGCTGTCGCGACCGCTGTGGTTTTTGAGTTTCTCCATCAGGCGGATTTGTGCCTCCTGCTCAACCGGCTCGTGCGTGGGTCCGTCTTCGCCGACGCGGAAGGCATCGTGCGTCCAAACGAACTTAACGGGCAGTTCCATAAGCGCGGCCATGCGGATGGCAGGCTTCATGTAGTCGGAGAAGACGAAGAAGGTGCCCATCGCCGTGATGATGCCGCCGTGGAGCGTCATGCCGATGCAGACGCAGGCCATCGTGAGTTCCGAAACGCCTGCCTGCAGGAATCCGCCGGCGAAGTTGGTGCGCGAGATTTCCGTAGTGTGTTTCAGGAAGCCGTCCGTCTTGTCGGAGTTGCAGAGGTCGGCAGAGGAGACAATCATATTGGGCACATATTCCGAGAGCAGCGCGAGGCAGGCGGCAGAGCCGTTGCGCGTGGGCTGGTCGGGCTTTTGCTCGATGGTGTTCCAGGGAATTTCGGGCAGGCGGTTGTGCATCCAGTCGTCGAGTCGGGCTGCCTTTTCGGGGTTGGCATCGGCCCAAGCCTGCTCTTCGGCGTGGCGTTCCTTAGCCCAGGCGCGGAGTTCCGCCTTGCGCTCTTCGTACATCTTGCTCACTTCGGGCCACACGACGAAGGGATTTTCGGGGTCGCCGCCGAGGTTTTTGATTGTATTCACGTAAGCGTCGCCGCCGAGGGGTGCGCCGTGCGTCTTGCAGTTGCGCTCGTAACTTGTGCCGTCGGCCTTGCGTGCGCCCTTGCCCATCACGCAGTGTCCGATGATGAGGGTGGGGCGGTTCTCCTCTTCGTTGGCGGCTTTGAGGGCGGCGCGGATTTGTTCGGGGTCGTTGCCGTCGATTTCAAGCACGTTCCAGTTCCATGCGCGGTATTTCACGCCCGTGTCTTCGGAGATAACGGCCGCCGTTTCGGTGGAAAGCTGAATTTCATTGGCGTCGAAGAACATGATGAGGTTGTTCAGTCCGAGGTGTCCCGCTATGCGTCCTGCGCCCTGCGAGATTTCCTCCTGCACGCCGCCGTCGGAGATGTAAGCATAGATGCGTTCGCGCTCAAAGCCGGGGTTGCCCGTGCGGGCGTAAAGGGCTTTGGCTGCGATGGCCGCGCCCACGGCGTAGGTGTGCCCTTGTCCCAGCGGGCCGCTGGTATTCTCGATGCCGCGCTCGGGGCAAACCTCCGGGTGTCCCGGTGTGCAAGAGCCCCATTGGCGGAAGTTTTTCAAGTCGTCTATGGTGTAGTTCCCGATAAGTGCGAGCTGCGAGTAAAGCATCGGCGACATGTGTCCGGGATCCAAGAAGAAACGGTCGCGACAAGCCCATGTGGGACAATCCGGGTCGAAGTTGAGGAACTCTGAATAGAGCACATTGATAAAGTCTGCCCCGCCCATTGCTCCGCCGGGGTGTCCGGATTTGGCGCGTTCTACCATACTTGCCGCCAATATGCGGATATTGTCGGCTGCAAGGTTCATTAATTCTTTGGAGTGTTCCATTTCTGATTTGTGGTGCTTGGGTGTTATATATATAATATTGTATGGGGCGCGCAAAAACCTGCGCGTCGCTCATTTGTCTGCAAAGTTACATCTTTTTAACTGAATTTGCTTATAAGATACTTTATTATTTGCCGCGATAATACGAATTAAAGGGCGGGGAAAGGGATTTGGGGAAAGTGGTTACATAAAAAAGCAATAGCCTTCGCGGCTATTGCTTCAATTCGGGGTGAAAAACATAGGTGCGCCCTTCTTCCATCGTCACAGCCTCGCCGCGCACGATGTGCGAAACGTCAGAAACGTCGGCAATCGCGCCGTCGGGCATCTGCACCTTGATGCCCTCGGCATTTGCCGAGTACATCTCTTTCGACACAAAGCGGCTGCGCACGAAATAGCGCGTTGCCTCCAGCGGTATGTGCAGCTGCTGGGCCACTTGCTTGCGGCAATCGTCCAAGGTCTCGGCAGATAGTTTTCCCTCAAATATGTCAGCCTTAAACAGGCGGCGGTTTACAAACCCTCCTGCAAGGGCAGCGAGCACGGCATCTGCCGAATGTTGCCACACGCCGAGCGCGCAGAGAATGTCGCTGTCGTTTAAGTTTAGGAAATGATTGATGCACTCTTCATCTTCCTCAAAATGCGACGTTTGCACTTCCGAGCGTAAGAAATACTCCAACTGCGGAGAGGCGAACAGCCGCACGCCCTCGCGCGTCAGCTCCTTAGCCCTTTCGAGCGCGGCGCGGAGCATTTCTTCCGCCGCTACCGCAGTTTTGTGAAGATATACCTGCCAGTACATCAGCCGCCGTGCCATGAGATAGTTTTCTACCGAATACAAGCCCTTGCCCTCCACCACGAGGCGGTCGTCTGCCACCGAAAGCATTTTTATCAACCGCGCCGCACCGATGTTACCCTCGCGCACGCCGGTGTAAAAGCTGTCGCGGCAGAGGTAGTCGAGCCTGTCGGTGTCGAGCTGGCTGCAAATGAGTTGGTGGAGGAAGCGTTTGGGATATTCGTCGCAATAAATCTGGATGGCCATGCTCAGTGCGCCGCCTAACTCGCGGTTGAGCCGGCGCATCAGGGCGCGGGTGATTTCTTCGTGCGAGAGATGCTCAATGAGTGTGTGTTCCAGCACGTGCGAGAACGGGCCGTGGCCGATGTCGTGCAGGAGAATGGCGATTTCCGCGCCCTCTTCCTCAACGTCGAACACGAACACGCCTTTTTCTTTCAGCGAGCGGAATGCCTCCCGCATCAGATGGTACGCCCCGAGCGAGTGCGCCCAGCGCGTATGCGTTGCGCCGGGATAAACCAGTGCCGACATGCCCAGCTGCCTTATGCGCGAGAGCCTTTGAAACGCGGGGTGGTTGATGAGTTCGCAGAGCAGTCCGCGCGGCACGCTCACGAAACCATACACAGGGTCGTTGACAACAAATTGTGACATGCAAATTCGCTTTTATCCTATATTATGTGTGCAAAATTAGGCATTTCAAAGCGTTTGCGGCGTGGGAAGAGGCAGATAAAAGCATGAAAGCAGGATAAATACACAATAAGCAAACATCACTAACTTGTAAAAGAGATTTTTGTGCGTTCTTTGGTGAAGAATAAAACCTGTTAACGCCGCTTTGCTTTCTGCGCAGATAGTAAAAGGCGCGTTTGCAACCGTTAAGGCGAGTTTGCTTGAAAGTTTAGGGATTATTAAGATAGTGGAAATTTGCTCCGAGAAAATTTCTGCGAAAATCATGGAATTTTTCACTTCAAAGCACATCGGAAAAACTATCAAGGAGCAAATTTTTACGAGCCTGCTTATAATTTTTACGGTCATATAGGATAGTTTTTGCGCTCATATAGGATAGTTAGCCCCTAAAACGCGAAAAGAGGAAAAGCCTGCGCTCTTCCTCTTTTTGCTGATGCAAAGATATGTGTTTTATTCGGTCTTGCCAAATTGCGCGCCGTTGTGCCACGGGCTGGCACGGCGGTTGAAACTCTCCTGTGTCTAAGGACTTCCTAAAACCCGTAAGGGTTCATGGCCTTGTAGCGGTCGTTCATGCGGTTTTCCACGTTGGTGTATTCGCCGTCGGGCACGGCGGCGGCTTCGGGGGCGAGTTCAAGCGACTTTTTGAGGTCGTCGGCCGCGCCGGCCTCGTCGTGCAGGGCGTGGCGCACGCCGCCGCGGCTGCGGTATGCCTCGGCAAAGTCGGGCATGAGGTCGATGGCCTCGTCGTAGAGCGTCAGGGCCTTGTCGCGCTGCGCGGTGGCTTCGTAGATATTGCCCAAAAGGAGAATGGCATCGCGGTCGAAAGGATTGAGCGAGCGCAGCTGCAGGAGCAGGCGGGCGGCTTCCTGCAACTCTTCGTCCTGACCTTTTGCCGCCAAAAGGCGGGCGGTGCGCAGGAGGTAGGTTTCGTTTTCGGCGTCGTCCGCCAGCAGGGCGCGCATGTCGCAGAGTGCTTCCGCTGTCTGCCCCATGCCTTGCAGCACGTCGGCACGCAGCAGGCGGGCGGCGGCGTAGTCGGGGCCCAGTTCGAGGGCTTGCGTGAGATGGGCCACGGCCCATATATCCTCTCCCAGGCCATGCTCCGCCTCTGCGGCGAAATAGAGCACGCGCGGGTCGTCGGCATGGTCGGCAAGCAGGGCGGCGGTGCGCTCTTTCATCTCGCCGTACTCTTGCAGCTCGCCCAAAGTTTGCAGCAGCATGAGTTGCAACTCGTGGTTGCACGGCTCGTCGGCGGAGAGCGTTTTGAGCAACGGCAGTGCTTCGGCATACTGCCTCATGCGCAGGTGGGCCTCGGCCTTGAATGCCTGAGTGCGGCGGTCGTCGGGCGTGATGTTCAACGCCTCTTCAAAACATTTGAGGGCAAAAGGCACTTCGCCCATCTGCATGGCGCGCACGCCGTCGTCGCGCAGCGTTTCAAAGTTGCGGCGGGCGGCAGCCCTGGCCTCTTCTTCGGAAGGGGGTGTTTCGGGAGAAGAACCGAATAGTTTTTTAAGGAAAGACATATTTATATAATGTGTGTGTGATGGTTTTGCGCTTGCAATATTACTAAAAAAGCGGGGAAAAGGAGGCGTTAGAAGCCGATTTTGCGCAACTTGCTGCGCATAAAAAGGCGATTTTTTGCTTGCAAAACGAGAAATGATTACTTTTGCATCATATAAGACGCATAAAACCTCTAACACAATGAAAGCATTAGTAAAGAAAGAACCGATGAAGGGCATCTGGATGCAAGATGTGCCCGTGCCCGAAGTGGGCGTGAACGATGTCCTCATTAAAATCAAGAAAACCGCCATTTGCGGCACTGACCTCCACATATACAAATGGGACGAGTGGAGCCAGAAGACCATTAAGACCCCTATGACCATCGGCCACGAATACGTGGGCGTTGTGGAGAAAATAGGCGCAGGAGTGCGCAACATCAAGGTGGGCGACCGCGTGACGGGCGAGGGACACATCGCCTGCGGCCACTGCCGCAACTGCCGCCGCGGCTTGCAGCACATTTGCGAGAACAGCATCGGCGTGGGCGTTAACCGCGACGGTGCGTTTGCCGAATATCTCTGCATTCCCGAGAGCAACGTGGTGAAACTCGACCCGCGCATCAGCGACGACATGGCCGCCATTATGGACCCCTTTGGCAACGCCACGCACACCGCCCTCTCGTTTCCCCTCCTCGGCGAGGACGTGCTGATTACGGGCGCAGGCCTGATCGGCACGATGGCAACGGGCATCGCAAAGTTTGCCGGTGCGAAGAATATCGTTGTGACCGACCTTAGCGAGTATCGCCTCGAAATAGCCAAGAAGATGGGCGCAACTCTGACCGTCAACGCCACGAAGGGCGAGACCGTTGCCGGCGCCATGGAGCAGCTCGGTATCCGCGGCTTCGACGTGGGTCTTGAAATGTCGGGCGCACCCGTTGCCTTCCGCGATATGGTGAGCCACATGTACAACGGCTCTAAGATTGCCCAGCTCGGCATTCTGCCTCCCTCCACTACCGTGGACTGGAGCGAAATCATCTTCAAGGCCCTCACCATCAAAGGCATCTACGGCCGCGAGATGTGGGAAACTTGGTACAAGATGGAGCAGATGCTTCTCTCGGGTCTCGACCTCACGCCCGTTATCACCCACCACTTCCCCATTGCCGAGTTCCAGAAAGGCTTCGACATTATGGAAAGCGGCCAGTGTGGCAAGGTTATCCTTGAATGGGAATAAGATTTTCAGAATTAAATCAATAAAAATACAAGAACGCCGGCGTGCCCGATGGGGTGCGCCGGCGTTTGAATATGTATTGTTTGCCCGCCTGCTTGTTTACTCGTTTGCTAAAAGATTGCTTGCCGCCACGAAGCCCATGGTCCATGCGGCTTGCAGGTTGAACCCGCCCGTCACGGCGTCCACATCAAGCACTTCGCCCGCAAAGAACAGGCCGGGATGGCGGCGGCATTCGAGCGTTGAGGGATTGATTTCGGAGAGTGCCACGCCGCCGCAGGTCACAAATTCCTCCTTGTGGCGGTTGCGCCCCGCGATGGTCAGCTGATGGTTGGTGCAGTGCGCCGCTAATCGGCGCAAGTCTTTCGCACCCACATTTGCCCATTTCTGTTCCGCCGGCAAATGCAGGCTTTCCAGCAGATAGAGCCACAGGCGTTTGCCTAACTGGCGGGGAAAGGCGGTGGCCAGTTGCTTTTGAGGGTTTTCCTCTTTTATATCTTTCAACAAGTCCAAGGCTTCCGCCTCGTTCATATCGCCCAGCCAGTTCACAGCCAGCGTGGCGCGGTAGCCGCATTCTGCCAAGTGCCGCGCCGCGTGGGAGGAGAGCTTGAGAATGGCCGGCCCGCTTACGCCCCAGTGCGTGATGAGCAGCGGACCGTCGGTCTTGAAATTAGTGCCGGCGAGGCGCGCCGTGACATTGGCCACGACAATGCCCATCAGGCTTTTGAGCGGGTGCGCTTCGAGCGAGAAGCTGAACAGCGACGGCACGGGCGGCACCGTCTTTAATTGCAGCGGACGGAGAAACCCGATGCCGCTCTCTTTCGGGCTGCCGCCCGTGGTGATGATGACCGCGTCGGAGCAGACAGACGTGCCGCCCGCGAAACTTATCTTGTAACCGCCGCCCGCCTGCGGCTCAATGCTTTCTGCGCGATGGCCGGTCCTGATGACCACGCCGTGGCGCTTCATCAGACGCAGCAGCGCACCGATGATGTCCTGAGCGTCCTGCGACCGGGGAAACACGCACTGGTCGTCCTGCACCGTGAGCGGCACGCCCTCCGCCTCGAACCAGCGCATCGTGTCGCGGTGGTCGAACGTGTGGAACAGGCGTTTCATCAGCCTTGCGCCGCGCGGGTACACCGTTTCGAGGCTACGCACCTCTTGGAAAGAGTTGGTGAGGTTGCAGCGCCCGCCGCCCGTTACCGCCACCTTTGCCAAGGGGCGGTTGAGGCTTTCGTACACGCAGATGTCCGCCTGCGGCAATCGCCGCGCCGCCTCAATGGCCGCGAAACACCCAGCCGCGCCTGCGCCGATAATGGAAATGGTCATGTGAGTAAATATATTTTTTTAGTAGACGAGTAAACAAGTAGACAAGTATACGAGACATATTTCTTTATGGCGCAAAATTACATCTTTCCCCGCTTATCTGCCTTAAAAATAAAATGGAGTTGTTTAAAAATAAAATGGAGTTGTGTCAAAATGAATAATGTTGCAGATGTGGCCCCTGAAATGTCGTGCAAATGAGCGCAATCAAGTTTACTTGAATTGCCGAGTGCAGCCGACATTGCCCCTGAAATGTCGTGCCAACGAGTGCTGAGACGAACTCGTTCGATCTCTGCCGAGTGCAGCAACGCCCCTGAAAGGGGCTGATAAATTAGCGTAGGGGCTTGCCCCTACGTATAGCGTT
>JBJEAH010000093.1:0-2382 GCA_051868815.1 Alloprevotella sp. | reverse complement strand
TTACAAAGTTTGTAATACGTGTTACAAAGTTTGTAACACATGTTAGAAAGTTTGTAACAAAAAATATCTGCGCAGATAGTAAAAAATTTCAAGGAGATAGTGAAAAATATCAAGGAGCAAATAAAAACTCTCTGCGCAAACAGTTTTTCCTGTCTGCGCAGAGAGTAGAAACTATCTATATGAGCGTGGATGCTGCATAGAGGATAGTTGAGACGTGCTTGGGGGAAGTTTAATCCATTTGATACAAATGCTGTAAGGTGACTATGAAAATGAGATTCCGACCCTATAAAACAAAAAAATTGATTGTCTCACGACAACCAATCTTCTCTAACCTTAAATCTAATACCATGAAAAACGATGCAAAGGTACGGGGTTGGCACAATAAATGCAAGAGAAACGCTAAAAAACTTGCTTTCCGTTACACAAATTTAATATTTCTGCGCAAGGTCGTAAAGTAGAAATTGCAAAATCAAGGGTAAAAAATCAATTATCACGTATGAAAAGGGCAAAAGTTTCTTGGTTGCCCTTTGTTTTTTTCTATAACTTTGCAAGTGGTATAGAGAATAGTAATCCAAAGCAATATCATATAATATTTTGAACGTTTGTGCAAGGCGAGCGCAGAAGCCAAGTTTACTTGGATTATGCCGAGCCGCAGCCAAAGGTGCATTTATATGAACCCTTTGGTTGAATTAATTATACTATGACTAAGGTATTAACTGCCTGGAAGACAGTACGGAGCGAAGCGACGATAACCGGGGACGCAGTCCTCGGAGAAGGCAATAGTAACGGTTCTGCCTGGAAGGCAGTACGCCTGTGGCAAAGAATATAGGTGCCTGTCCTGTGGCGTAGTGCCTTTCAGGCACATCGTCCTTGGTTCACCTATCCGAGCACTTCGTGCCCGGTTACTATCGCTTCGCTCTGTAGTGCCTTCCAGACACTTAGCACATAATTCAACCAATTATCATTTTGACTAATGCCATTAAGCAAAAATAGCGGTGCATTTCCCGCCTGCTTCGTAGAAATGCCGGCAAATGCCGAGGGACGGCGTGCGCCGTTCTATCTGGCCGCCGAAGAATATATCGCGCAGACATTGCCCGATACGGACGACTACCTCTTCACCTGGCAACTTTCGCCCACCGTGGTCATGGGGCGCAACCAAATAGCACATCAGGAGTTCGATCTCGACTTTTGCCGCCGCGAAGGTATCGACATAGTGCGGCGCAAGAGCGGCGGCGGCGCCATTTTCGCCGACAAAAACAACATCATGATCAGTCTCGTGACGGGTGCGGGCGCAGTGGAGCCGATTTTCGAGCAATACGCCACGACCGTGGCGGCAGGCTTGCAAAGCCTCGGCGCACCGGCGGAGGTGTCGGGACGCAACGACATCGTGCTGCGTGGCGGCGGCAAGATTTGCGGCAACGCCTTCTACCACCTGCCCGGGCGCAACATCGTGCACGGCACGATGCTCTACGACACCGACCCGCGCCTGATGAGCGGCGCGCTCTGCCCGGCACAGGAGAAGTTGAAGGCAAAAGGCGTGGCGAGCGTGCGCAGCCGCATCTCCCTGCTGAAAGACTACCTCACGATGGGCACGGACAATCTGCGCAAGGAACTGCGCAAGATTTTGACCAACAGACACATCGCCCTCACCGATGCCGACGTGCATCGCATCGGGGAAATGGCAAAGGCCTACGATGACCCGCAATATCTTTTCAGCCGCACCACGGCGAGCAGCGAAGCCGTGCGCGGCGGGCGCATCGAAGGTTGCGGGCGCATAGAGATATATTTCAAACTAAGCGGCTCCATCGTGGAGGACATCGCGCTGACGGGCGACTTCTTTGAGACGGGCGATGCCCTCGCCGCCTTTCGACGCGCGTTCTGCGGACGGCCGTTCGTTGTCGCCAACCTACTCGAAGGCATCAAGGCGGAGCACCCCGAAGCGACCCTGCGCGGCATGACGGAAGAAAGCCTCGCCGCGCTGCTGCAAAGCAGGGACGGGGGTCAGTAATGCCCTGAAAGGGCATAATAACAGAGCACAGGGGCTTGCCCCTGTGGAAAGTCAATAATTCCGATTGCCCCTGTAAGGGGCTAATAATTAGAAGACTAAGTATGTAGTAATAATTATAAGCCCCTTACAGGGGCAATCGAATGACCAACGCCCTACGTAGGGGCAAGCCCCTACGCTGATTTATAAGCCCCTTTCAGGGGCAGCCACGCATTTATTTACCCTACACAATATTATATATATGTCTCAGAGAACCTGTCTTTACGACCGCCATTTGGCAGCCCTACGCAGGGACGAGGGTCAGTAATGCCCTGAAAGGGCTTAATAACAGAGCACAGGGGCTTGCCCCTGTGGAAAGTCAATAATTCCGATTGCCC
>JBJEAH010000092.1:0-13193 GCA_051868815.1 Alloprevotella sp. | reverse complement strand
GGATGCCGGCAAAGATGTTTGCCGAACTCGACTCCTTCATCAGCCGGTAAATGTAGTAGAGCAACATTGCCACGAGGACAATGTCGATAATGTCTTTGATGCCGAAGGTAATCATTGGCAAGGGGGGTACCGTTTACTTAATATAGTGTGAGATATTCGTAGGTATTGCCCACGGCTTGGAGATAGCGTTCAAAGTCGGCGCGGGCTATGACCACCGTGCCACGGCAATCGTTGGGGTGGAAAGAGAGTGCGGAGGCGTTTTGCAGTTGCTCGTCGAGAAAGAGATGCACGTGGTGCTCCGTGTCGTTGATCAAGCCGAACGGCGAAACGCTGCCCGGTTCGAGGCCGAGGTAGCGCATCATGCGCTCCGGCGAGGCAAACGAAAGTTTGCCGCACGAGGGCAGCCCTTTCGCAATCAGCGAGGCTTTGAGCCGGTGCTCGAGGTCGTGAATGTCGAGGTCGTGGTCGCAATGAAAACACACAAGGTAATGCTTGTTGCCCTTGTGGTTGCGGAAAAAGAGGTTCTTGCAATGCACGCTCCCATCGTCTTTCCACCACCTTTTGGCCTCTTCAATGGTTTTGCCCTCGGGGTGGTGGTACACGGTAAAGGGGATGTCGTGTCCGTTCAAGAAATTGATTACAATCTCCTCGCGTGTCATGGCATTAGATTGGGGAAAAAGGTCAATCGTTGTGGCACTCGCGCATTTTCTCCACGATTTGCACCGCTTCTGCGGCGGCTTTCACGTCGTGGACGCGCAAGATGTGTGCTCCTTGCAGCAGGGCAATTGTGTTGAGCGCGGTGGTGCCGTTGAGGGCGTCGGCGGGCGTGCCGCCGATGAGCTTGTAGATCATCGACTTGCGGGAGATGCCCACGAGGAGCGGCAGGTCGAACTCGCGGAAGTCCGCGATGTGGCTCATCAGGTCGTAGTTGTGCTCGAGGGTCTTGCCGAAACCGAAGCCGGGGTCGAGGATAATGTCGTTTGCCCCCAGCTGGCGCAGGCGTTCCACCCTTTCCGCCAAAAAGAGAAAGACCTCCCGCAAGAGGTCATCGTAGTGGGGCGCCTGCTGCATGGTGGCAGGCGTTCCCTGAATATGCATCAAGATGTACGGCACGCGCAGACTGGCCACCGTGCGGAACATATTATTGTCCATCGTACCGCCCGAAATATCGTTGATGATATCTGCGCCGCATTCTTCCACACACATACGCGCCACGTCAGCGCGGAACGTATCAACGGAAACGGGCACATCGGGTGCGAGGCGGCGCACAATTTGCAGCCCCCGGCGCAACCGCGCCATTTCCTCCTCAGGACTTACGTCGTCAGCCCCGGGGCGCGAAGAGTAGGCGCCGATGTCGATCATCGTACCCCCTTCGTCGAGGATTTCCCGCACGCGGTTCTCAATCTCCGCTTCGGTCTGCTTGCGGCTGCCTGCGTAGAAAGAATCGGGCGTAACGTTGAGAATGCCCATTACCTGCGGGCGGGCCAGCTCGAAGAGCCTCCCGCCGCAGTTGATGGAGTAGGGAATGAATGGAGACATAAGGCAAGTAAAAAGTGAACCCGTAAACGGGTAGACGAGTAGGGATTATTCTACCGTTGCGTCGCTGGCCTTGAGATAGTCGAGCAACATGTGCACGGCTACGCTCGTGGCAGAGGCGAGGTTCTTGTCGCGGCCGTTGTCTTCCTCGATCATCTTGGTCACGATGTTGTCCTTCGTGCCTACGGCAATCCAAATCGTGCCTACGATCACGCCGCTCTTGCCGCCGTCCGGGCCGCCGGGGCCTGCGTAGCCGCTAATGGCAACGGCGTAGTCGGTATTGAAGAGGTCGCACGAGCCGACCACCATTTGCTTCACCACCTCTTCGCACACGGGCGTTTGCTCTTCGATGACCTTTGCATCAACGTGCAGGAGATTTTCTTTGGTTTCGTCGGCGTAGCAAATAAGGCCGCCTTTATAATAATTGGAGCTGCCGGGCACAGCAGTAATCACGCTGGCAATACGACCGGCTGTGCAGCTTTCGGCAGTGGAGAGGGTTTTGGCTTCGCGCCACAGGATTTCATTGATTTCTTTGCTGGCAAGTTTCAAGTCTAATTCCATAATATTTTTGTCGTTATATGGGTTGTATTGAATTTGAATTATTATTGTTTTGTCAGTACTAAGTGTCTGGAAGGCACTACGGAGCGTAGCGACGATAACCGGGGACGCAGTCCTCGGATAGGCTCGGAGAGGACGATGTGCCTGGAAGGCACTACGCCACAGGACAGGCGCTTTAACCATTTCCACAGGCGTACTGCCTTCCAGGCAGAACCTGTGCAATAGCCGCTTCCGAGGACTGCGTCCCCGGTTATCGTCGCTTCGCTCCGTACTGCCTTCCAGGCAGTTAATACCTGAATCATTTTAGTTCCTATTTCAACCAATGCGCTTTCTCACAACACCGTTCTCGAGTACGTGGGTTTGGAGAGCGGGCAAAAGTCTTTGTCAAGATATTTGAAGTGCCCCGTGATGGCTATCATGGCGGCGTTGTCCGTGGTGTAGCTGAAAGGCGGGATATAGATAGTCCAGCCGTTCTTTTCGCTCTGCTCCGCGAAGGCGGCGCGCAAGGCCGTGTTGGCCGAAACGCCGCCCGAGAGTGCCACGTGGCGGATGCCTGTCTGCTTTACTGCAAGGGCGAGTTTCTTCATCAGTATCTCCACAATCGTGCGTTCGATTGAGGCGGCAAGGTCTTCCTTGTGCTTTTCGATGAAGTCGGGGTCTTTCGCCATTTCGTCGCGCAAGAAGTAGAGGAACGACGTTTTCAGCCCGCTGAAACTGTAATCCAGTCCCGGGATATTCGGTTTGCTGAAAGAATAAGCGTGGGGATTGCCTCGGCGGGCAAGGCGGTCGATGATCGGTCCTCCGGGATAGCCTAAGCCCATCACTTTGGAGCATTTGTCCATTGCCTCTCCGGCGGCGTCGTCAATGGTCTGCCCGAGAATTTCAAGCTTGTTGTAGGCATCAACCTTGACAATCTGCGAATTGCCGCCGCTTACAAGCAGGCAGAGGAAGGGGAAAGGCGGCAGGGCCTTGCCGGCCTCGTCGGCGCGGCGTATGAAATGTGCAAGGATATGCCCTTGCAGGTGGTTGGCTTCTATAAGGGGAATGCCGAGTGCTGCGGCAAAGCCTTTGGCAAACGAGGCTCCGACGAGCAGCGACCCCATAAGGCCCGGCCCGAGCGTGACACACACGGCAGAGAGTTGCTCTTTCGCCACGCCTGCCTGCCGCAGGGCTTCGCTCACCACGGGCACGATGTTCTGCTGATGCGCCCGCGAGGCGAGTTCGGGCACTACGCCGCCGTAGGCTTCGTGCACGGCTTGGCTGGCAGTAACGTTGCTCAGCAGTATGCCGTTTTTCATCACGGCGGCCGAGGTGTCGTCGCAACTGGACTCGATGCCCAATATTATTATGTCGTTTTGAATATTCTTATTCACCGAGAGAGGGGATTAATGTGTGAGGATTTCGAGCCCGTGCTCCGTCATCAGGAACGTGTGCTCCCATTGCGCGGAAGGCAACTCGTCTTCCGTCACCACGGTCCAGCCGTCTTCTTCGTCGATAAACACTTCCCACGTGCCCATGTTTATCATCGGCTCGATGGTAAACACCATGCCCGGCACGAGAAGCATACCCTTGCGGTGCGTGTTGTAGTGATCCACTTCGGGTTCTTCGTGAAATTCCAGCCCAACGCCGTGACCGCAGAGCGCGCGCACCACGCCGAAGCCGTTTTTATGGGCGTGGCGGGATATGGCCTTGCCGATGTCGCCCACGAAGCCCCAGGGCTTTGCGGCTTCCGCGCCGATTTCGAGGCATTCCTTTGCCACGCGCACGAGTTTCTCCTTTTCAGGCGTCGTTTGCCCTATGACAAACATGCGCGAAGCGTCGCTGTAATAGCCGTCGAGTATGGTGGAAACGTCTACATTGATGATGTCGCCCTCTTCGAGGATTTCATCTTCCGAGGGAATGCCGTGGCACACCACTTCGTTGATGCTCGTGCATACGCTCTTGGGGAAGCCTTCATAGTTGAGCGGCGCGGGAATGGCTCCGTGCGCCGTAGTGTAATCGTAGACGAGGCGGTCGATTTCTGCGGTCGGCATGCCTGCGTGTATTTCCTTTTCTATAAGGTCGAGCACGCCCGTGTTCACCACGCCGGAGCGGCGAATGCCTTCTATCTGCTCGGGTGTTTTGATGAGTTCCCTTTTCGGCACGAGCTCTCCGCGATTTTGAAAGCCGAGTATGCGCTTGTCGAAATCCGTGAGTGCCGTGCCGGGGACGACGTGCCAGTTTCTTATGATTTTGTGAGCCATGATTCTTAAAAATATCGCCTTGCTGCGCACAAAGTTACTAATTTCCTTTGCTACCCGTTCATAGAAGCGAGAAATTCCTCGTTATCGAGTGTATCTTCCACGCGTTTCTTCACGTCGTTCATTGCTTCTATGGGGGTCATGTCGGCGATATAGTTACGCAGCACCCACATGCGGCGAATGGTTTGCTCGGAGAGGAGCAGGTCGTCGCGGCGGGTCGAGGAGGCGGTGATGTTGATGGCGGGGAAGATGCGCTTGTTGGCGAGCGTGCGGTCGAGTTGGAGTTCCATGTTGCCCGTACCCTTGAATTCCTCGAATATAACTTCGTCCATCTTCGAACCCGTGTCGATGAGTGCGGTAGCGATGATCGTGAGCGAACCGCCGCCTTCTATGTTTCTTGCCGCGCCGAAGAAGCGTTTGGGCTTTTGCAGCGCATTTGCGTCCACGCCGCCCGAGAGCACTTTGCCCGAGGCGGGCGCCACGGTGTTGTAAGCTCGTGCGAGGCGCGTTATGGAATCGAGGAAAATCACTACGTCGTGGCCGCACTCTACCATGCGCTTGGCTTTCTCGAGCACGATGCTGGCGATTTTCACGTGGCGGGCGGCGGGTTCGTCAAACGTGGAGGCGATGACTTCCGCGTTGACCGTGCGTGCCATGTCGGTCACCTCTTCGGGGCGCTCGTCGATGAGCAGCATTATTAAATAGGTATCGGGGTGGTTGCGGGCGATGGCGTTGGCGATGTCTTTCATGAGCATCGTCTTACCCGTCTTGGGCTGCGCCACGATGAGGGCGCGCTGTCCTTTGCCTATGGGCGTGAAGAGGTCCACAAGGCGGCACGACGTGCTGTCGCCTTTGCCCGAGCAGAGCTTGAACTTCTCTTCGGGGAAGAGCGGCGTGAGGTGTTCAAACGCCACGCGGTCGCGCACGAGCTGCGGGTCGAGTCCGTTGATGCGCTCGATGGTTTGCAGCGTGAAGTATTTGTCGCCTTCTTTCGGTATCCTCACCTGTCCTTCCACCACGTCGCCGGGTTTCAGGCCGTGCTGTCGGATTTGCTGCGCCGACACATAGATGTCGTCGGGCGAGGGGAGATAATTGTAGTCCGATGATCGCAGGAAGCCGAACCCTTCGGGTGCGTTTTCCAATACGCCGCGTCCGTTGAGCAGATGCTCGTAGGGATTGGGGGCTGCATATTGTTCCGGCTCCGGCTCGACGTTTTTCTTAATGTAAGCGGGCTGCTCGGCATAGCGCGGCGTCTGGGGATAGTCGTACGCGGGTCTGCCCGTCTCTGCCTGGGCGAAGAGCTGTTGCAGTTCGCTGTCGGTGTAAGGGGCGGGAATATCTTTCAGGATAATAAAGTCCTTTTCTTTCTCTTCTCCCTCGGTCGCGGCGGCTGCCGGCGCGGGGGTCTGTGTCTGTTCTATTTTGTTGCGGTTCAAAGCCTTGCGCACCTCTTCCAAATCCAGCACGCTGTTTGCAAGGTCGTTGTCGCTATTGTTCTGTCCTGCCTGCATCTGTTCTGCGAGGAAGTCGGGCAGCGCGTCTTCGTTGCGCTTCTTGGCGGGTTCTTCCTTTGCCTCGGGAATTTGCTCGGTCTCGGCTGCGGGTGCATCGCTGCGCAGCATGGCCTGCTCTGCCACAGAGAGGCGCGGGCGTTTTTTCTTGGCGTTCGGGTCTTGCTCGAAGCGTTCGCTGCCGCCGCTTTGCGTAGCCGAAAACACGTGGTCGGCTTCTTTCTTCACGATGCGCGTGCGCCGTTTTGCCGGGGCCGCCACTGCGGTTTGCTCCGCCTGTGCGTCGAGAATGTCGTAAACGAGGCTCTCTTTGTCAGTCTGGTTTGCCGTTTGCAGATTAAGTGTGTTGGCGATTTGCAACAGTTCGGGCGTTTCTTTTGCCAGAAGTTGTTCTTTTGTGAAATTTTCCATACGTTCGTGTATGCGTTTAGCCTTGTGCTTTCCCTGTGTGCACAGTGATATTTATGCTCCTTTCGGTCTGTGTTGCCACATTTCGGGCAGCCGCTTTGGGTGCGTGCGGGATAAGGCTTAAAAAGATTTTTGTTGGGATTGGGGAAACGGGGTTTTGTCAAAAACTGTGCGAATAGCAATGGCTCTATGCCTGTGAAGAAAAAGAAAAATTGCTATTCTCTAAGGGAGCTTACGACGCTCCGCCCCTTTTTCTAGGCGCAAAATTAAACAAATTAATTTTCTTACAATAAAACTTTGCTGCTTTTTTTCAGTAATTTTGCGCCTATCTTATAGGAAAAGCGGGAAAGGCTTGGATAAAACGCTCCTATTCGGCTTGTTTAGGAGGATAAAAACCAGATAAAACAGCTTGCCGCGGGCTGTTCCCGCATCAACCAGTAGGGGCGTTTTGCAAAACGCCCGGTAAATGGGTGACTGCATTAGCCAGGCCATTCGGCGCACACGGCGGGCGTTTTGCAAAACGCCCCTACTCCCAGCAACCACACAATATTATATATATGGCACCACTTCTTGACGTGCAGCATCTCACCAAACGCTTCGGCGCATTGGAATTGCTCGACGACGTGAGCTTCTCCATACACGAAGGGCAAAAGGTGGCCCTCATCGCCCGCAACGGCACGGGCAAATCCACGCTCCTCGACATTCTTACGGGGCGCGAGGACTACGAAGAGGGCAGCATCATCATGCGCAACGGCACGCGCATGGGCCTGCTCCGCCAAACGCCCGACTACGACCCCGCGATGACCGTCGCCGAGGCCTGCTTCCGCGAAGCGGGCGAACTCTCTTCGCTTATCCGCCGTTACGAGGAATGTCTTGCCTCGCCCGAGCAGGCAGGTCTCGACGCGCTCATCACGGAAATGGAGCAGCGCGACGCATGGAACTTCGAGCAGCGCGCGGCACAGATTCTTTCCAAACTGAATATCCACGACCTCAAGCAGACCATCGGCACGCTCTCCGGCGGACAGGTGAAGCGCGTTGCGCTGGCCAACGTGCTGCTGGCCGACCCCGACCTGCTGATCCTCGACGAGCCAACCAACCATCTCGACCTCAACATGACGCTCTGGCTCGAAAAGTATTTGCAGCACTCTTCCCGCGCCCTGCTCCTCGTGACCCACGACCGCTACTTCCTCGACAACGTCTGTTCCTCCATTCTCGAACTCGACGGCAAGCAGCTCTCGGTCTTTCGCGGCAACTATGCCTATTATCTGGAGAAGAAGGGCGAAAGCCTCACCGCCGCAGAGGCGCACCACGAGAAGCTGCAAAATCTTTACCGCAAGGAACTCGACTGGATGCGCCGCATGCCCTGCGCCCGCGGCACTAAGGCGCGGTCGCGCAAGGAGGCATTTGCACAACTCGAGCGCGACCTTCAGGCGCGGCGCACGGAGCGGCAGGCGCGGCTCGAAATCAAGAGCGGCTACATCGGCAGCAAGATTTTTGAGGCGGAGTATGTGAGCAAGTCCTTCCCCGACGCCGTTGCCGAGGGCGGCCGGAAGATTATCCTCAACAAGTTTTATTATAATTTCTCGCGCTACGAGAAGATGGGCGTCATCGGCGGCAACGGCACGGGCAAGTCTACGTTTGTAAAAATGCTGCTCGGGCTGGAACGCCCCGACGAGGGCCGCTTCGTGGTGGGCGAAACGGTGCGCTTCGGCTATTACTCGCAGGAGGGCATGGCGTTCGACGACCGCATGAAGGTCATCGACGCCGTGCGCCGCATTGCCGAGACCATCGACCTCGGCGGCGGCCGCCAGCTCACGGCCATGCAGTTTCTCACGCACTTTCTCTTCCCGCCCTCGCGCCAGCAGGACTATATCGCCAAGCTCTCGGGCGGCGAGCGCCGCAGGCTCTACCTCTGCACGGTGCTGATGAAAAATCCCAACTTCCTTATTCTCGACGAACCGACCAACGACCTCGACATTCCCACGCTGCAAGTCCTCGAAACCTATCTTCAGGACTTTCGCGGCTGCGTCATCGTGGTGAGCCACGACCGTTACTTTATGGATAAGGTGGTGGACCATCTTTTGGTGTTTAAGGGCGACGGCGTAATCGACGATTTCCCGGGCAACTATACGCAGTATCGCGAGTTTGCCGCCGAGAATGAGGAGCGCGAGCGCGCCGAGCGTCAGGCTGCGCCCAAGCCTGCGCCTGCCAAGGCCGAACCTGCCCGCGCGGAGCGCAATGCCAGCCGTCCGCGCCGCCTTTCCTACAAGGAGCGTCAGGAACTTGACGCGCTCGAGCAGGAAATGGCTGCGCTCGAAGACGAGAAGAAGCACATCGAGTCTGCCCTCTGCTCGGGCCTCCTCTCGGTGGAGGAACTCACTGAAAAGAGCATCCGCCTGCCGCAAATCGACCAACGCCTCGATGAGGCTATGGAAAGGTGGATGGAATTGAGCGAATAAAACCAATAGTTTGGTTGAATTTCTCATTGGCTCTTTGATAAAAACCAGTAAAAACACTTGCGTCGTTTGAAGCCCAAGGGCACGCCGCCGGTCTTAACGTCGAGCATTAAAGCCTTGCGGCTTTTGCTCGCCCTTAATCCCTGCGGCTGCGGTCGGTGCCCGCCCGCTTCAAACGCCGCAAGGGAAAAACCATAAAAAACCCGTGAGACCTTGATTTGAAAATCATTTGACCGTCCATTGGATACGGGTTTTTCATGGTTTTTATCTAAAACAAAATACTACGATATGTACACAACTTTCATTTTCGACCTCGACGGCACACTGCTCAACACCCTGCCCGACCTCGCCGCCGCCGTCAACCACGCCCTCACGCGCCACGCCCTGCCGGCCCTGCCGCTTGACACGGTGCGCCGCCTTCTGGGCAACGGCGTGCGCCGCCTCGTGAGCGGCGCCATTGATGAAGCGGCCCGCGCGGCGGGCATCAAGCAACCCGGCGACGGGGTGTGCGAAGAGATATTCCAAGACTTCCGCGCCTATTACCTTGACCATTCTGCCGACGCCACGGCGCCTTACGACGGCATACCGGCCGTGGTGGAGGAACTGCGGCGGCGCGGCCTGCGCGTGGCGATTGTGTCCAACAAGCTCCAGCCTGCCGTCACCGACCTCAACCGCCACTATTTCGGCAACCTTATCCCCGTGGCCATTGGCGAAGCCCCCGGCGTGCGTCGCAAGCCCGCGCCCGACAGCGTGCTGCGCGCCCTCGAATTGCTGGGCAGCAGCAAGGACGAGGCGGTATATATCGGCGATTCTGAGGTAGACTATGCCACCGCCCTCGCCGCCGGCCTGCCTTATCTTATCGTCACCTGGGGCTTCCGCACCAAGAACGAACTCGCCGCCACGGGCGCGCAACGCTTTATCGACCGCCCCGAAGAAATTTTAAATTTTGCGGCTAAACGACCATGAACCACGACTTTTCCAACCGCCTCCTCCTCTTGCCCTTGTTCCAGGGTTTCAGCCGCCTCGACTTTCTCGACTTGGCGGCCAAGGTGCCGCTCGACGTGCGCAGCCTGCCTGCGGGCAGCGACATCGTGACGGCGGGCGAGACCTCCGACGCCCTCGTGTGCCTGCTCGAGGGTGAGGCGATTGCCACGGCCGCCGCGCCCGACGGGTCGTATCTCCTGCGCGAGTGGCTGCGCGCCCCGTGGATTTGCCAGCCCGAATGTCTCTACGGGCTGCACCCCCGCTACGGCCTCACGCTCACCGCCACCACCGCCGTGGGTCTGCTGCGCCTCGACAAGGCGGCCTGCCGCACGCTCACGGAACTCTATCCCGCCTTCCGCCTCAACCTGCTCAACCGCCTCTGCACCCTCGCGCAGGACCGCCGCGCCCTTCTCTGGCAGCAGCGCGGCGAGCGCCTCGACCTCCGCTTCGCCTCCTTCCTCGCCGCCCGCTGCCTCCGCCCCGCCGGGCGCAAGGAACTGCAGATCCGCATGACAGCCCTCGGCGATGCCCTCGGCGCCACGCGCCTCAACGTGTCGCGCATGCTCGCCGCCCTCGAAACCCAGGATCTCCTGCACAGCGGCCGCGCCCGCATAGATATCCCCAAGCTCGAACTACTACCAAGAATATAATTGCCCGGGATTTCCCCGGGCCTCCCGGATATTCCGGAAGCTCCGGATATTCCGGAGCTTCCGGAAACCCGGCAAACCCCAAAGCCTATGCTAACAGAAAAAATCCAGCGCGAAGCCGCCCGCCGCTTCGTTGCCGACTGGACCGGCCGCGGCTATGAGCGCGGCGAGAGCCAGCAGTTTTGGCTGCAGCTGCTCACGCAGGTCTTCGGCGTGGACGACCCCGCCAATTTCATTCGCTTCGAGGAGCGCGTGAAGCTCAGCAACCAGAGCTTCATCGACGCCCACATCCCCGCCACCCGCGTCCTCATCGAACAGAAGAGCCTCGGCAAGGACCTCCGCCAAGGCATTCCCCAGAGCGACGGCTCGGTGCTCACGCCCTACAAGCAGGCCAAGCGCTATGCCGACAACATGCCTTTCAGCATGCGCCCGCGCTGGATCGTGGTGAGCAACTTTGCCTCCTTCCTTGTCTACGACCTCGAGCAGCCCGGGCAGGAGCCGGAGGAGATTTTGCTCGAAAACCTCGAGCGCGAGTACTTCCGCCTCAGTTTCCTCGTCAATCCCGGCGAGGCGCACCTCCACAAGGAGGAAGAGGTGTCGGTGAAGGCGGGCGAAATCATCGGCCGCATCTACGACGCGCTGCTTGTGCAGTATGGCGCCGACGACCCCGCCACGCTCCGCGCCCTTAATATGCTCTGCGTGCGCCTCGTGTTTTGCCTCTATGCCGAAGATGCCGGCCACTTCGGCCGCGACCAGTTCCACGACTACCTGGCTGCCTACGACGGCGACGACCTCCGCACGCATCTCCTTGAGCTCTTCCGCACGCTCAACACGCCCGAGCATCTGCGCAGCCGCTACCTCGCGCCCCAGCTTGCCGCCTTCCCCTACACCAACGGCGGCCTCTTTGCCGAGGAGGTGGACATTCCGCCTTTCACGCCCGAACTCAAGACGATGCTCCTCAAGCAGGCCAGCCTCGACTTCGACTGGAGCCGCATCTCGCCCACCATCTTCGGCGCGGTCTTCGAGAGCACGCTCAATCCCCTCACGCGCCGCGCCGGCGGCATGCACTACACCAGCGTGCAGAATATCCACCGCCTCATCGACCCGCTCTTCCTTGACGCCCTCACCGACGAGCTCGACGCGATCCTTGCCCGCCCGCAGGGCGACCGCCGTGTCCGCGCCCTCGCCGACTTTCAGGACAAACTAGCCTCGCTGCGCTTTCTCGACCCCGCCTGTGGCTCGGGCAACTTCCTTACGGAAACTTACCTCTCCCTGCGTCGTCTCGAAAACCGCGCCCTCGAAGCCCTCTTTGCCGGGCGGCGCATGATGGGCGAACTCTATAATCCGATTAAGGTGAGCATCAATCAGTTCTACGGCATTGAGATAAACGATTTCGCCGCCGTGGTTGCCACCACCGCCCTTTGGATTAGCGAGGCGCAGATGCTGGCAGAGACGGAGCGCATCGTGCAGCAGGACATCAGTTTCCTGCCGCTCCGCACCTATAATAATATATGTGAGGGCAACGCCCTGCAAACCGACTGGACTTCCCTTTGCCCCAAGGAGGAACTGACCTATATCATCGGCAACCCGCCCTTTGTGGGCGCGAGGGTGATGTCGGCGGAGCAAAAGGCGGACATGGACTTGGTGTTTGGCAAGAAATGGAAAAACCTTGGCAACATCGACTACGTGGGGGCTTGGTACAAGAAAGCCGCCGACCTCATCGCCGGCACGGACATTCGCTGCGCCCTCGTTTCGACCAACAGCATTTGCCAAGGCGAAAACGCCGCCAACCTCTGGCAGCCCCTTATGCAGGACGCGGGCATCACGCTCGACTTTGCCTATCGCACCTTTCGCTGGGACAGCGAAGCCAGCATCAAGGCTCACGTCCACTGCGTCATTCTCGGTTTCCACGCCGCCGCGCCCGCCGAAAAGGCAGCAAAGCCCAAGGCAAACAAGATGCTTGTCAGCGAAAGCGGAGCGGCGCAATGGGTCAGCCATATCAATGCTTATCTTATGCCGATGCAGGATATCTTTATTGGCAGCCGCTCCCAGCCGCTCTGCGACGTGCCCTCGATTGGCATAGGCAACAAGCCCATTGACGGCGGCAACTATCTCTTTACCTATGAAGAGATGCAAGAGTTCATATCGCAAGAGCCTGCCTCCGCCGCATATTTCCGCCCTTGGTACGGGGCGCAGGAATTTCTGCATAATAAGCCACGCTATTGCCTGTGGCTCGGCGATTGCTCGCCCGCACAACTCCGCGCCATGCCCCAGAGCATGAAACGAGTGGAGGCGGTAAGGCAACTTCGCCTCGCAAGCAAAAGCCAAGGCACGCGCGACCTCGCCGACCGTCCTACGCGCTTCCATGTAGAGAATATGCCTGAAAGCAATTACCTCCTTATTCCCCGCGTTTCGTCGGAGCGGCGTGCATACGTCCCCATTGGTTATATGGACAAGCAAGCCATTGCCAGCGATGCCGTTCATATCATCCCCTCCGCCTCTCTATATCATTTCGGCGTATTGACCTCGTGGGTGCACATGGCTTGGATGCGTGCCGTGTGCGGCAGGCTGAAATCTGATTATCGTTATTCAAAGGACGTGGTTTACAACAACTTTCCCTGGCCCGAGGCAGACGAGGCAGCGGTGGCGGCGATTAGCGAAACGGCGCAAGCCATACTTGATGCCCGCGCGGCATACCCCGACAGTTCCCTTGCCGACCTTTACGACGACACCCTCATGCCGCCCGACCTGCGCCGCGCCCACCGAAACAACGACCGCGCCGTGCTCCGCGCCTACGGCTTCCCTACCAACGACACCTTCACCGAAAGCGACTGCGTGGCCCGTTTGTTCCAG
>JBJEAH010000091.1:0-2414 GCA_051868815.1 Alloprevotella sp. | reverse complement strand
CGGAGAGTAGGCGAAGGTCGCGTGCCTGTTCGTACCAATAGTCATCGTCGTAAGGATTGTCGTCCTCGTCCTCGATGTCGGAGAAGTCGTCGATGCTCCACTCCATGCTTTGGAGTTCCTCCCTCGTGGCGACCTCCGTCTCTAAGAGCACGCTCTCGGCGTAGGCGGTGAGTATCGGGCTGACCTGTCCGCCGATGGTGACGCTGCACATATTGATTGTGCGCCCTTCCTCGTCGAGCGTCACGGCATCGACCTCTCTGTGGCTGTAGCCGAAGCGGTCTTCATACGTGCCGTAAATCGGGGTTTTCTCGTAGTCAACCGTAAGGAGTACCTGCACCTCTGCCCATTCGCCGCCGGCGGTGAAGAAGCCTGCGTCGTCGATATAGATTTCGAGCGTGGCGGCAGAGCGGTCAAAGTCACGGTTGTCGGTTTCGTGTATCTGCTTGTTAAGGAAGTTGCGGAGGTTTTCAAAGTCTTTCATAATCATGTGGGTATTTAGTCGTTGATGAATTTTCTCTTGAAGTAGTCTTGCTCCGTTTGTTGCAGCAGCCGGAGTTCTGCCATGAAGTATTCCACCTTGCCCGGTCTCTTGCAGAACCTTGCCCGTCCCTCCCTCCGCCAGCGCGTCACGTTGGCGCGTCCGAATAATTCATAGGCCCTGCGCTGGCTCACCATTTCCGGGTCGTGCTGCATGCCTTGCAGCTTACAGGCGATGCGCGAAGAGAGGTCGTCCATGAACGTGTCGTAGGAGACGCAGCGGTCGGGGAAGTGGATATAGGTGGGCATGGGGGTGAGGATTAGTTTCTCTTGATTACTATTGTTGCTCCGTTGTCGGGCGATGATACCTCAAACTCCGTGCGCCCCGCTCTTTGATTGAGGCGTGTTGCCGCGCTCTTCACCGTTGAGTAAGGAGCGAGCATGGAGCAGGGGATAGTGACGCACGCGCCCTTTTCCATGGTGAGCATGCTCTTCGGAGTATTCACCTGCGTCTCCTTGATGACCTGGAATTGATTTTTTTCTCGTTTCATATTGTGCTTATGTTTTTGTTTTTGCTTATCTTTGAAACTTCAATTACAATAAGTTGCGTTGCGATTAACTTGATTGCGGTGCAAAGATAAGGGTATAACTTGAAACAAGCAAAGGTTTACCTTGAAAAAATATGTATAATTTAGAATTATTAACGTTAGGTATCAAGTTTGGTCTTTATGACAGGAAAGGAATTAAAAGAGAAAATTGCCGTTCAAAACATTTCATCGTTGGCTATTGCAAAAAAGTTAGGTATATCTCCTCAGGCATTAAACTCAACATTTAATGCAGCAGATGTCAAGAGCGGAACTCTTGAGCGGATAGCAGAAGTTCTTGGTGTAAAAATGTCTTTTTTCTATCCGAATGAAATCGACAAACAAAGTGTTGTAGCCTCCGGCAACGGCAATGTAGCCGGCAACAATAACGTTGTCGGAAGCGTAACTATTGGAGACGCATCAGTCCTTCAAGAGCGCGTAGCGATGCTCGAAAGGCTGCTGGAAGAAAAAGAAAGGACGATTAAAATATTGATGGAGAAATAATAAGACACCTTAAATCTAAACGACATGGAAGACATAATAACATTTAGCCCAGAAGCAATCACCATTGAAGATATGTTGCAGAATATATTTACAACATACAAGGTGGAGAAAAGGAAAAGAGATATAGTTGCCCACTATCTGTCGAAGTGCAACATTACACTATTTGATGACGGGGCAAAAGAAACCGCTATAAGAGAAAAGGTTGAAGCCGTGCTTAATGATGACAAGAGCAGCCCGCAGCCTTATCTAAAATACAACAAAGGGAAATATTCAAAGGCAAGGCAGGTTGGAACGAATATCAATCCCGCCTTGCCAATTGACACGAATTATATAGGAAAGGCTGGTGAATGCTCTGTAATGGCGGAACTGCTATTCAGAGGGTATAATGTGAACAATATGATGGTCGATGAGGGAATAGACCTCGTAGCGTCCAAAAATAATGTGTTTTACTATATCCAAGTAAAAACCAAAACAATAGTTGAGAAAAACAAATTTTACTTCCAAATAAAACAAGACAGGTTTGACAGTTTTGTTGGAACGCAGATACGATATATACTTGTTGCAAGGTGTTCGCTCAACAAAGAGGATAGGATTATTTATTTTATATTCACCAACAACGATATACAGAGGCTGATGTACAATAAAGTAATTCCTGAACCGACAAACGACTCTAACATTCTGTCTCTCAAAATAGAATACGATACAAGAACAGGCAAGTCGTATATGTATGACAACAAATACAAGGACGACGTTTCATTTAACATGAACAACTTTAATTTGTAGTCGAATTACTCCTACTGAAATTCTGCCGTCTAAGCGATTAAAATCTTCAAAGATATATTACCCTAC
>JBJEAH010000090.1:0-13421 GCA_051868815.1 Alloprevotella sp. | reverse complement strand
GTAGTCCCTAGGAGAGTCGAACTCCTCTTTAGAGAATGAAAATCTCTCGTCCTAACCGATAGACGAAGGGACCAACTTTGCAGCGAACCGCATTGGGTTTCGATTGCGAGTGCAAAAGTACGCCATTTTTTCTTAGCAGCAAAGCATTCCCTATGTTTTTTTCAAAAAATCTGCGTTTTTCTTATAAGATAGACGCTTAAACGGGAAGTTTTCCGTAATTTCGGGGAAGTTTTAGACGTTATCCTATAAGCAAACGACATTTATGCTGCTAAGTTCGCGCGCCATAGTGCTGCGGGTCATCAAGCACACCGACGACACGCTCCTTGCGCACCTGCTTACCGAGGAATACGGGCGGCAGACCGTGGCGGTGCGGATTTCGCGCTCGCGCCGCGCCGCCGTGCCGCACACGCTGTTTCAGCCGGCGGCTTTGGTGCAGGTGATGTGGAACAAAGGGCGCGAGGGGTCTGTGGTGCACCCGAAGGCGGCGCAAACAATATATATATATACGTCGCTGCCCTACGACCCGGAGAAATCGGCCATTGCCATGTTTCTCTGCGAGGTGCTCGACGGCTGCGTCCGCGCTGAAAGCGATGCGCGCGCGCTGTTTCGCTATGTCTCCGGCTCGTTTCAGTGGCTGGACTGTGCTGAAATGGGGTTTGCCAACTTCCACCTCACGTTTCTGATGCGCCTCACGCGCTTCCTCGGCTTTATGCCCAACCTCAGCGGCTACGCATCCGGCAGTTGGTTCGACCTGCGTGCGGCGGGCTATGTGCCGTCGCGCCCGCTCCACAGCGATTGTCTGTCGCCCGAAGAAGCGGCCCTGCTGCCGATGCTTCAAAGAATGAATTTCGCCAATATGCGCCTCTTCCGCATGACCGGGGCGCAGCGCAGCCGCATCTTGCAGGTCATCAGCCTTTACTACCGCCTGCACATGCCTTCGTTCCCCGAACTGAAAACGCTCGACGTGCTCGGGCAACTTTATTATTAAATCAAAATCACGGAACACACATTATTATATATATAATACTATGAAAACAAAACGTATCTTGTCCGTCCTTTGCCTGACGGCACTGACCTGCGTGCCTGCCTCGCTGTCGGCACAGACTGCCAACTTCGACGTGGTGCCCGCGCCGCGCACCGTGAAAACCGCCTCGGGCGCTCCGTTTATCATCACCGAAAAGACGAGTATCGTCTATAAGAAAGGCGACAAAGTCCAGCAACGCGCCGCACAGGCCTTGGCTGGCTACATCGAACGCGCCCTGCATCTGCGCCTCGCCGTGACCACAAAGGCCGCGCCGCAAAGCATCACCCTCTCCTCCGCCGGCAAAAAAGATGCCGCAGCCGAGGGCTACACCATCAATGTCTCCAAAGACGGCATCCGCATTGAGGGTGTGGGCGATGCCGGACTGTTCTACGGCGTGCAGACGCTGCGCAAGTCGCTGCCCGTGCTGCAGGCTGCCGCCAAGGGCGTAGAAGTGCCTGCCGGCGAGATTGCCGATGCGCCGCGCTTCGCCTATCGCGGTGCGCACCTCGACGTGTCGCGCCATTTCGTGACACTCGATTCCGTGAAGCGTTTCATCGACATGCTCGCGCTGCACAACATCAACCGCTTCCACTGGCACTTGACCGACGACCAGGGCTGGCGCATCGAAATCAAGAAATACCCGAAACTCACCACCGTGGGCGCATACCGCCCCGAGACGGTCGTTGGGCACAACACGGGCAAGTATGACGGCAAGCCCCATCAGGGTTTCTACACGCAGAAGGAGGCGCGCGAAATCGTGGAGTACGCCCGCGAGCGTTTCATCACCGTCATTCCCGAAATCGACCTGCCGGGGCACATGCAGGCAGCCCTTGCCGCCTATCCCGAACTCGGTTGTACGGGCGGCCCGTATGAGGTGTGGAAGATGTGGGGCGTAAGCGACAACGTGCTTTGCGCCGGCAAAGACAACGTGTTGCAGTTCATCGACGACGTCTTGACCGAAATCACCAAGATTTTCCCCTCAGAGTATATCCACGTGGGCGGAGATGAGTGCCCCAAGACGCAATGGGCGAAGTGCCCCGTTTGTCAGAAGCGCATTGCCGACAATAACCTGCAGGCCGACGGCAAGCACACGGCCGAGGAACGCCTGCAAAGCTATGTCATCAACCACGCCGAGAAGACGCTCAATGCGCTCGGGCGGCAGATGATCGGCTGGGACGAAACGCTCGAAGGCGGCCTCGCGCCCAATGCCACGGTGATGTCGTGGCGAGGCGAGGCGGGCGGCATCGAGGCGGCGCGTCAGCACCACCCCGTCATCATGACTCCGAACACTTATCTCTATTTCGACTATTATCAGACCAAGGACGTGGCCAACGAACCCGAGGCCATCGGCGGCTATCTGCCGCTCGAGCGCGTGTATGGCTACGAACCGATGCCGCGCGAACTGTCGCCCGAAGAGCAGAAGTATATCATCGGCGTGCAGGCCAACCTGTGGAGCGAATATATCCCGACCTACCGCCAGGTGGAGTACATGGAACTGCCGCGCATGGCGGCGCTGGCCGAAATTCAGTGGGCGCAACCCGAGAAGAAGGACTATAAGCAATTCCTCAAACGCCTCGTGCGCCTCATTGACCACTACGACGCGCTCGGTTACAACTACGCCCGCCACATTTATGAGGTGAACCCGAAATATATCGTGGACGACGTGAAGCACGTGATCCGCGCCGAGATGACCACGATGGACAACGCCGAAATCCGCTACACGCTCGACGGCACGGAACCCACGCAGCAGTCGCCTCTCTACAAGGGCGCTGTGGAAATCAGCAAGGACTGCACCTTCAAGGCCGCCGCCTATCGCCCCAACTCGGGCCGCACGCGCACGCAGCAGGAGAGTTTCACGTTCACCAAGGCGACCGCCTGCCCCATCCGCCTGCTCCAGCCCATCAATGGCGGGTATAAGTTCGACGGTCCCGTGGTGCTGGTGGACGGTCTTACGGGCCCCGACACGAACTACCGCACCGGCCGCTGGCTCGGCTTCTCTCAGGCCGACCTTGAAGCAATCGTAGATCTCGGCAGTGCGCAGACGTTCACGCAGGCCGGCGTGCACACCTGTGTGGAAAAGGGCGACTGGGTGTTTGACGCGCGCGGCGTTGAAATCAGCATCTCCGACGACGGCGAGAACTTCCGCCCCGTGGCCTCGGAATACTATCCCGAGATGAAGGAGACGGATGCCAACAAGGTTTACAACCACGTACTCACCTTTACCCCCGTCACCGCCCGCTTTGTCAAGGTGAAAGCCCTCTCCGAGCACTGCATGCCGTCGTGGCACGGCTCTGCCGGCAAGGCCGGTTTCCTGTTTGTGGACGAGATTATCGTGAAATAAATAATAGATTAAAGCAAAGAGGGTGTGTCAAAATGAATATTGTTGTAGATGTATCCCCTGTAAGGGCATAATAAATCAGGAGTGTGTGTCAAAATGATTATTGTTGCAGATGTATCCCCTGTAAGGGGAAAATAAATTAGCGTAGGGGCTTGCCCCTACGTATAGCGTTGAAAATACGTTTGCCCCTGTAAGGGGCTTATAATTAAAAGCAACTTTATTAAGTTCTAATTATAAGCCCCTTACAGGGGCAAACGTGTTCTGTCGTCTTTCCACAGGGGCAAGCCCCTGTGCTTGGTTATTAAGCCCTTTCAGGGCAATGTCGGCTGCACTCGATTGCACGACATTTCAAGGCCACAGGCACATTTTGACACAGCCCCATCTCTATATCATTGAAACACAGATAAACCTCTCGAAAATATTCCAAATTACACTTACTGCCAGTTGACGGGAGTTCCACCACTCATTGCCAGCTTCATCTGTCTGCTTCATTGCCTCAAAGGGCGATTTCATATCTTCGGCTTCCATCTTTTTACAATATAATGGTTGGTGCTTCGGGTAAATAGATTATTTAAGCGTTAAAAGTCCCCTGAAATCATCTATTATAAAGTCTGCCCCCGCAGCCGAGAGCCGCTCGCGGGAGTGGTTGCCGTAGGTAACGCCGCAGGTCTTCACGCCTGCCGCCTTGCCCATCAGGATGTCGTAGTCGGTGTCGCCCACCACCAAGGCGTTGTCGGGTTTTGCCCCATGCCGTTCAAGCAGCACCAGCACCGGTTCTGCGTGGGGTTTCTTGTGCACCACGTCCTCGTCTGCCACGATGTCCGAAAGGAGTGGCAAGATGCCCATGTCGCGGCAGAAGTTCTCGGCCGACAAGTGCCCGCGCCCCGTGGCAATCGTCAGCACATGCCCTGCATCATGAAGCTGCTGCAACGTTTCGCGCACGCCGGGAAACAGCGTCACGCCCACTGTGCCGATGCTTTCAAAGAGGCGGCGGTATGTGGCGGTGGCTATATCGAGTGCCTCGCCCTCGGGTAGGTGTGCAAGCTGGGCAATGGCGCGTGAGAGGGGCAGACCGATTGTGGCGCGTATAGCCTCAGGCTGCGGTTCTTGATAGCCGCATTCATGAAACGTGGCCTGCATGGTGCGCACGATGCCCGCCGCCGTGTCGGCGATGGTGCCGTCGAAGTCGAATATATAGAGCATAGGATGTTATTTAGCAGAAAGGTCAATAAGCGCTTTCAAACACCAGTTTCACCGATGCCCCTTGGCAGGCCGCGCCCATGGGCGGATTGACTTTGCACACTTCCACCTCGATGCGCTGCAACGTCCCAAAAGCAGCAAAAAGGCTGCGGGCGATGCGTCCGCCCACGTGCTCGAGCAGGGCGGAAGGCTGCGCCATTTCGCGCCGCAATATTTCGTAGGCTTCTGCGTAGTTGACGGTGCCGTCGAGGCGGTCGTCCTGCACTGCCGCGCTGATATCGGCAGGATAGAGCGTGAGGTCCACCCAATATTCCCCACCCACGGCACGCTCTTGCGGCAGCACGCCGTGATAGGCATAAAACGTCATGCGCCGCAAGCGTATGGCCGCCTGTGTCAATTTTATTTCGGACATTTATTTATATAACAACGGCAACAAAGACAGCCGCAAAAGGCCATCCTTGTTGTCGTTTTTTTAATTACCAAATACTATCCGCAACGGCTGGCGCCGCAGTTTTTACAGATGAGGCAGCCCTCCTGGTACACGAGTTCCTCCTTGCCGCAGTTCGGGCACTTCTGCCCTTGCGCCACGGTGCCGTCGGTGATGTACTTCTTCAAGGCGCGGCTCACACCCACCTTCCACGTGTTGATGTTCTCGCTTTCCAATTGCAGCGAACCCACGAGGCGGATCACGTTTTGCAGCGGCATGCGGTAGCGCAGCACGCCCGAGATGAGTTTGGCGTAGTTCCAATATTCCTTGTTGAACTTTTCCGAGAGACCCTCCACGGTGGTCTTGTATCCGCGCTTGTTCTCAAACTGGAAGTCGTAGCGCTTCGTGCCGTCGGGGTTGATGTTCTTGATGATGCGTCCCTTCGTCACCGTCTTCGGGAGCACTATGCCCTCGTCGTCGTCCTGCAAGCCCGTGAAGATTTCGTAAGGCTCGCCGTCGAGCAGACCCACGAATGCCACCCACTTGTCCTTATTGTTCTGGAAGCGCACCACGTCGCATTCCAGCACGTCGGGGCGGCGTTCCGTTACCTGCGGCGGACGGCATTCGGGCAATTCTGGCTTCTCGTCCTTCTTCTTCACACTGATCATCACGCCCGAGCGCGAGCCGTCGCGATAGATGGTGCAGCCCTTGCAGCCCGACTTCCACGCCTCCACGTAAAGGCGGTTTACGAGTTCCTCGTCCACCGTGGCAGGCAGGTTCACCGTCACGCTGATGCTGTGGTCCACCCATTTCTGGATAGCGCCCTGCATCTTCACCTTCATCAGCCAGTCCACGTCGTTGGCCGTGGCCTTATAGTAAGGCGAGCGGCTCACGAGTTCCTCGATTTCCTCGGCCGTGTAATGCTTCTCCGTGTCGATGCCGTTGGCACGCATCCAGGTGAGGAACTTGTGGTGGTAAACGATATATTCTTCAAAGGCGTCGCCCGACTCGTCCGTGAAGTCCACGCGCACCTCCGGGTCGTTGGGGTTCACCTTGCGGCGGCGCGTATATACGGGCAGGAACACCGGCTCGATGCCCGAGGTGGTCTGCGTCATCAGGCTCGTGGTGCCCGTGGGGGCGATGGTGAGGCAGGCAATGTTGCGGCGGCCGTGCTGCACCATGTCGGCGTAGAGCTGCGGGGCGGCCTCCTTGATGCGGAGCATGAAGGGATTGTTTTTCTCGCGCTCCGCGTCGAACACCTCAAATGCGCCGCGCTCCTGCGCCATCGTTACCGATGAGCGGTAGGCCGAGAGTGCCAGCGTTTTCTGTACCTCCACCGCAAAGTCGAGTGCCTCCTGCGTGCCGTAGCGCAACCCTAAGGCGGCGAGCATGTCGCCCTCGGCGGTGATGCCCACGCCCGTGCGGCGACCCTGCCCCGTGCGGCGGCGTATCTTTTCCCAAAGCGTGCGCTCCGTGGCCTTCACCTCGTCGCTCTGCGGGTCAGAGGCAATCTTTTCGAGAATGCGGTCTATCTTCTCCTGTTCCAGGTCGATGATGTCGTCCATCAGGCGCTGCGCCAACTGCACATGGCGGCGGAAAAGCTCGAAATCGAACTCAGCCTGCGGCGTGAACGGATTTTTCACGTAAGAGTACAGGTTGATGGCCAGCAGGCGGCAACTGTCGTAGGGACAGAGAGGAATTTCGCCGCAGGGGTTTGTCGAAATCGTCTTAAAGCCGAGGTCGGCGTAGCAGTCGGGCAGGCTTTCGCGGATAATCGTGTCCCAAAACAGCACACCCGGCTCCGCGCTCTTCCAGGCGTTGTGCACGATCTTCTTCCACAGCGCGGCGGCATCTATTTCCTTCTCCATCTGCGGCTTTTCGGCATCGATGGGGTATTGCTGGCGATAGGGTTGGCCCTCCGTGGCGCAGCGCATAAATTCGTCGTCGATGCGCACGCTCACGTTGGCACCCGTCACGCGACCTTCCGTCATCTTGGCGTCGATAAACGCCTCAGCGTCGGGGTGCTTGATGCTCACGCTGAGCATCAGCGCGCCGCGCCGTCCGTCCTGCGCCACCTCGCGCGTGGAGTTGCTGAAACGTTCCATAAACGGCACGAGACCCGTAGACGTGAGCGCGGAGTTTTTCACGGGCGACCCTTTCGGGCGGATGCGCGAGAGGTCGTGACCCACGCCGCCGCGCCTTTTCATGAGCTGCACCTGCTCCTCGTCTTCCTTCATAATCGCGCCGTAAGAGTCGGCGTCGCCGTCGATGCCGATCACGAAACAGTTGGAGAGCGAGGCGATTTGGAAATCGTTGCCGATACCCGTCATGGGACTGCCTGCGGGAATGATGTAGCGGAAGTGGTCGATGAGGTCGAAGATTTCCTCTTCGGGCACGGGGTTAGGATACTTGCGCTCAATGCGTGCCAGTTCCGAGGCGATGCGATGGTGCATATCGGCGGGCGACTGCTCGTAGATATTGCCAAAGGAGTCCTTCATGGCATATTTGTTCACCCACACGCGCGCGGCGAGTTCATCGCCGGCGAAATAGTCGAGCGAGGCCTTAAACGCTTCCTCGTAAGAATAAATAGTAGCTTGATGTTCCACCAGAGTAATATTAGATTTTTTGGATTTTTCAGAAAAAGATAATGGCAGCCTTGCTGCCTTCAAAGCGACAGCAAAGCTACTCAAAAGTTTTCAAAGCTGACCTATTTGGGTTAATGTTTCTTATAAGAAAACGGCAGGTTGTACCGACAAAATTCCGAGGGGAGGGGAAAGAGAGGAAAGACGGCAAGCCTAATTGTCTGTCATATAAAGAAAGTTTCGCTTTGCGGCCGAAAATTTTTCTTTGCTGCTTTTCTGTTTTTGTTTTCTTGGAAATATTTTTTATTCCAAACTTTGGAATATACAATCAGAAGTTTAGAATATGTGTTCAAAACTTTTGAATACACGTTCCAAAGTTTTGAATAGAAATTATTGCGGGCAAAATAAAAAATATCCCTTGCTCCGAAAGATTTTTGTGGGGCAAGGGAAAAAGTTGCAAGGGAATAAGCCGATAGCCTTAGACTTCCGCCAGCAGTTCTTCGGCGTGGCGCACCATTGCTTCGGGCACCGGGCCGATGGATTCCAGAAAGTGCGGCATCTCACGGGCATAAACCTCCGCCATGCGCTGGCGGGGATAGAAGAGGGTGGAATGGCGCAGGTTGGCAAGGCGGTCGCACATTTTCAGATACGGCGCAAAGGGCGTTTGGCGTATGCCCGCATAATAGCGTTCGCCGGCGCGCTCGGCGCGGGTGCGCCCCTTGTCGTTGGTGAGTGCGTAGACAATTTCGGCGGCATCATGGGTGCGTATGCTGCAACCACATTCTGCGTTGAGGCGGTCGAAGATTTTCGTGAGGTCGTTATAGGTGAGCCGCGCGTCTTCCAGGGCATCGTGAAACCAGGCTGCGGCAAAAACCGTTTCCATGTCCTCTTCCGCCAGCGGCAGCAAGTGGGCGAAGCGCAAGGCATAGTTTGCCGTGAGGCGCAGATGATAAGAATAGGGCAGGTTGCCGCCATAATACTGGTTCACAGCGGCGTGGGCGGCCGCCGCCTCGCGGGCAATGGCATCTATGTGCGCCTCGTGGCACTGGTAGGTTTCGAGAATAAAGGCGGGAGTGGTTGGTGTGGTCATTTGTAGAAAGGAGTAATGTTTTTAACTCGTTGGTTGAATTAACCGCTATATTTTCTACCAGAAAACATGGTTGACAAATTATCTTGCGCGGCGGGCGTATAAAATACGCCCCGTTATCCCTGTTGTCGTCATATTGAGCGCATGAATGTCAGGCTCGGAGTTGTCTTTGGTTGTCTATGTTGTCGTTTTTATTTTGACGACAACCGGGACAACTTTTGACAACATTTATTTCTGCGTTGCCGTTCTCATTATGACGACAACTGGGACAACTTTTGACAACTTGCAGTTGTCTTTCTGTGCGGCGGGCGTATAAAATACGCCCCGTTGTCTATGTTGTCGTCATATTAAGCGCATGAATGTCAGGCTCGGAGTTGTCTTTAGTTGTCTATGTTGTCGTTTTTATTCTTTCGACAACCGGGACAACTCTTGACAACATTTATTTCCTGTGTTGCCTTTTTCATTATGACGACAACCGGGACAACTTTCTGACAACTTGCAGTTGTCTTTCTGTGCGGCGGGCGTATAAAATACGCCCCGTTGTCTATGTTGTCGTCATATTAAGCGCATGAATGTCAGGCTCGGAGTTGTCTTTAGTTGTCTATGTTGTCGTTTTTATTCTTTCGACAACCGGGACAACTCTTGACAACATTTATTTCCTGTGTTGCCTTTTTCATTATGACGACAACCGGGACAACTTTCTGACAACTTGCAGTTATCTTTCGTGCGGCGTGGTTGTAACTAATTTAACCAACGCGCGTTTTTAGTAAACGAGTAAACTCGTCTACCAATAAACAAACGATTATCAATAATCAGATTTCTGCGCCAGCCAAGTACTGGCAGGCGGCTTCTGCGCAGCGTTCACCGTCGATGGCGGCCGACACGATGCCGCCGGCATAGCCCGCGCCCTCGCCGCAGGGGAATAGACCGGGGAGCGTGGGACTTTGCAGCGTGGCGGCATCGCGCACGATGCGGACGGGGGCGGAAGTGCGCGTCTCGGCGGCGAGTAGCAGGGCCTCGTTGGTAAGGAAACCGTGGTAACGCCGGCCGAAGTCCAAGAAGCCTTCACGTAAATGCGCCGATACAAATGCAGGCAACCAGAAATGCAAGGGCGAGGCGATTACGCCAGGCGAATAGCTCGTGGCAGGCAGGTCGGCGCTGAGGCGGCGGTTCACAAAATCGGCCATGCGCTGCGCCGGTGCCGTTTGGCGGCGGCCCGCTTGCACCCAGCAAGCGCGCTCCAAGGCTTCCTGAAACACGAGCATACGCAGCGGGCTGCCCTCCTGCCACTCTTCGGCGGGGTGGTCGGCGGCGAAACTCTCGTCGGCAAAGGCTTCCTGCATGAAGGGGCGCAGCTCGCCGTCGAGGTCGTCCACACGCGTCTCGACTACCATGCCCGAATTGCTCCATGCTGACGACCGCCCCGACGGACTCATGCCGTTCACCACAATCTGCTCCGCTCCGCTCGCCGCAGGCACCACAAACCCGCCGGGGCACATGCAGAAACTATAAACGCCCCGGCCGTTCACCTGCGTGACGAGGCTGTATTCGGCAGCGGGCAGCCAGCGGCCGCGCCCGCTCTTTTGGTGATAAAAGATTTGGTCGATGAGATGCGAGGGATGCTCCAAGCGCACCCCGACGGCAATGTCTTTGGCCTCAAGCGCAGCAGGCGTACGATGGAGCATACGGTAAATATCGCGGGCGGAATGACCCGTGGCCAGTATCACCGCGCCCTCAAACGTGCGACCGTCGCGGCACTGCACGCCGCGCACCTTGCCACGCTCCACGATGAGCCGCTCTACACAGGTTTGGAAATGCACCTCGCCTCCGCAATCCATGATGCGTCGGCGCATGGTCTCGATGATGCGCGGCAGGCGGTCGGTGCCGATGTGCGGATGTGCGTCTTGGAGAATATTTACTGCCGCTCCATGCTGGCAGAACACACGGAGGATTTTCTCCACATTGCCCCGCTTTTTCGAGCGCGTGTAGAGTTTGCCGTCGGAAAAGGCTCCCGCGCCGCCCTCGCCGAAGCTGTAATTGCTTTCAGGGTCTACGATGTGCGCCCGCGATATTTGGGCGATGTCCCGTCGCCGCCCGTGCACGTCCTTGCCGCGCTCCACGACAACGGGGCGCAGTCCAAGTTCTATGAGCCGCAAGGCCGCGAACAGTCCGCCCGGCCCAGCCCCAACCACAACGACCCCGGGCTTGCCCGCTACCGAAGTATATGCCACTGGCTCAAACTCTGGCGCGTGGGGCATCTCATTAATATATACATCGAGCGTGAGGTTGATATAAATGGTACGCTGCCGCGCATCGATGCTGCGGCGGCGCGTGCGCAGGGCGGTTATGGTGCGTGCGTCAATTCCCAGCATGGCGGCAACGTGCTTTTTCAGCCGTTCTTCTGTTCCTGCCACATCGGGCGTGACGCGGGTAGATATATTACGAAGCATGATGATGGTTTTTAGTAGGGGCGTTTGGCAAAATGCCCAACAAGTAGACGAGTAAACTAGTAAACAAGTAAACGAGTAGACGAGTAGACGAGTAGACGAGTAGACGAGTACAAGCAAACTTTCTGCAAAAATACTAATTTGCCCTCAAACGGGCATTATCTGCGCAGCAAGGTTGCCGCTTAAACGTCCTTTAACATGCCCTGGGCAGTGCGAAAGGGAAAAATCAGTAACTTTGCGGCGTATTATTATGACAGTTTCATAATGTCGCTCTCTTTTCACAATCCAATGCGATTTCCCTACACACATCTTATAATATATATACTCGCCATAACTTTTGCCCTGCCATTTGATGCCGCCGCGCGTAAAAAGGAGACGGACGGCAAGGGCATGGCGGCCTATGCTGCGATAGAACCCGACGCACAGCCGCAGAAGGCAAAGCGCGAAAAGGCCGTGACACGCGCCCTTGCCCTCGACCAGCCCTCTTCCGCCAAGGTGAACACGCGCTACCGCGAGGGCATCGACGTGTCGCACTATCAAGGAATGATTGATTGGGACGCTTTGATGGAGGAAACGCCCATCTCGTATGTTTACATCAAAGCCACGGAGGGCGCCGCGCTCGTGGACGACACCTACGCCTACAACCTACGCGAGGCGCGGCGTGTGGGACTGAGCGCGGGCAGTTACCATTTCTACCGTCCCAACGTGGACTGGAAAACGCAGCTGGAAAATCTCACCTCAACCGTGCTGCGCGAGGATCAGGACCTTGTGCCGATTATCGACATCGAGCATCGCGGCAATGTCAGCTACGACAAGTTTATTGCAGACCTCAATGCCTTTGTTCGCGAGGTGACGAAACATTACGGCAAGAAACCGCTACTCTACACGTTCCAGAATTTCTACAACAAATACCTCTGCGGCACCTTCAAGGATTACCATTGGATGATAGCCCGCTACCGCCCCGACGAACCCACACTCGACGACGGCCGCAAATATATTATCTGGCAATACACCGCAAAAGGCAGCGTGAGCGGCATTCGCGGCAACGTGGACCGCTCGCGGCTTATGGACGGCTTCTCGCTATCGGCTCTGGCGATGTAAGAAAGGATACTACTCTATTCCCCACTTGTTTACTCGTCTGCTTGTTTACTCGATTACTCCATTAATATTTCATTTGTCATGGATACCTTACGCCTCACACCGTTAAACGCATTGTTCATTATCACTTTAATACAAAGAGACGATGGACAAACGTACAAAACTTTGGAGGCGCGAACAAATGCGCCGCATCTTTAAGGCACGCATGATTTATCATGCAGCCGTTGGGTCGGGATTTAGCCCTGGGGCCGACGGCACACTGATTGAAAAACCGCACTGGTTTGAACTTGCCAAAACAAAATGGGCACAGGTCTACAAAACCACAGGCACGCCGTTCAGCTGCTTCCTCTGCCAGCACGACCCCTACAACCGCTTTGCTTTCAAAAAAGATACAAGGCGTATTATCAACGAAACATTAGACTAAGACAGCAACGAGGGCATATTGAAAAATGCCCTCGTTTATTTATTTATAATTGCAGATTTTATTTCTACTAAATTAAGAAAACTGTGAACACAACCAAACACCAAATTTCAACAGAAGACAAACAATTGTTTGATTCCATGAGAAACCACTATTTCTCCTTCGACGAAGAAAACTTCTTTAAGAACATGCAATATTCCCGAGATGTTTTTTATTTTCTGCAAGATAATTATCACTATCAGTAAGATATTTTTCCCTATCCTATAAGAAGATTTTTGTTACAAACTTTGTAATACATGTTACAAACTTTGTAATACATATTAGAAACTTTGTAATACATGTTACAAACTTTGTAACAAACTTTTTCTGCGCAGATAGCGAAAAATATCCAGGACTAAGGGAAAAATAGCTCGGGGATAGCAAAAAATATCCGCCTATGATTTTGGACGGAAAGGCAGGGTGGTTGAAAAAGCTAAGGGACATTCTATTGAGGAGCACACCTTGAATTAGTGAGATTCGAGCGACCGAACAGGTCGCTATTTAATCCATTGAAAATGTTTCGTGTTGATTCGCGTGATTCAAAAACGTTCATAAATGAAAGGTTTAGGGCGCAAACCGTTCAGCGGTATATTCCTAAATATCAACATATTGAATGGTTTGATGAATGGTTGAAAGATTTTTCGGGGAAAAAATTGCGTATAGGGGATCTGCTGCAAAAGGGACTTGCTGCAATATCGTGATACGGTGACGAAGAGCACGGCGGAGGGGAAAGGAAACAAGGGGCTGTCTTTATTTTT
>JBJEAH010000089.1:0-2467 GCA_051868815.1 Alloprevotella sp. | reverse complement strand
GCTTGCGACTTTCGACCTCTCGGTCGGTGTAGCCAACGATGCGGTTAACTTCCTTAGTCCGGCGGTAGGCACGAAAGCCGCCAAGTTCCGCACCATTCTCACTGTTGCCGCGCTTGGCATCTTTGTAGGAGCTTCCACGTCGAGCGGCATGATGGACATTGCACGCCACGGTATCCTCAACCCGCATTATTATACCTTGGACGACGTGATGTGCATCTTCCTTGCCGTGGCGGCGACGGACGTTATTCTCCTCGACATTTTCAACACGCTGGGCATGCCCACCTCTACCACAGTCTCGATGGTATTCGGGCTTTTGGGCGGCAGCACCGCGCTTGCCATGAGCAAGATGACGGCGGCCGGCCACACGTATGCCGAACTCATCAACACGGACAAGGCGCTGAGCGTAATTATCGGCATTTTCCTGAGCGTTGCCATAGCCTTCGTGTTCGGTTTGATCGTGATGTGGATTACGCGTATCGTGTTCACATTCAACTACAAGAAGCATCTTCGCTGGAGCATCGCTATATTCGGCGGCGTGGGCGTGACCTCTATCTTTTACTTCCTGCTCGTGAGCGGCCTGCGCAACAGCCAAATCCTTGGCAGCATCGGCTGGACACCGGACTGGGTTGACGCGCACAAGGGCGTTATCCTGCTCGTGAGTTTCGCGACGTTCACCGTATTGATGGAGTTGCTGCATCTGCTCAAAGTGAACATCTTCAAAATCATCGTGCTCTTCGGTACGTTCTCGCTGGCCATGGCCTTTGCGGGCAACGACCTCGTGAACTTCATCGGCACACCGCTCGCCGGCTTGGAGGCGTACCTCGATTTCAGCAAAAACGGCGCGGGGCAGAACGGCGAGGAATACATCGTGAGCGTGCTGGCGGGCGAATCTACCCTGCCGGGTAAGCAGTGGTTCCTTATCGGCGCGGGCATTATCATGACCGTGGCCATCTGCACCTCCAAGAAGGCGCACAAGGTGATTGAGACCTCCGTGAGCCTGTCGCGTCAGGACGACGGCGAAGAGGTGTTCAGTTCTTCGAAAATTGCCCGAAAGACCGTGCGCTCGGTACTTGCCACCACGGCTCAGATATCGAAATTCGTGCCCGAACGCGCGAAGAAATGGATTGATTCGCGCTTCGACACCGAAGAAGTGCAGCTCAACGAAGGCGCCGCCTTCGACCTCGTGCGTGCCTCGGTGAACCTTGTCCTTGCCGGCTTGCTCATCGTGGTCGGCACCACGTTCCAGCTGCCGCTCTCCACAACCTACGTGGCGTTTATGGTAGCCATGGGTTCGTCGCTCGCCGACCGCGCCTGGGGTCGCGAGACTGCCGTTTACCGCATTACGGGCGTGATAACCGTGATTGGCGGCTGGTTCATCACAGCCGGCGCTGCCATGCTGCTCAGTTTCTTCATCGCCACCATCAACCACCTTGGAGGCTTCATCGCCATGATTGCGGTGATTGCCACCGTGGCATTCGTCATCATCAACAACAACCGCAAGTTCAAGCAGAAGCAGGACAGCGAAAACGTCGACCTCGTGTTCCGCCAGCTGGTGCGCAGCCACGACAAGGAAGAGATATGGCAGTTGCTACTGCAACACGTGCGCGAGACGCAGGGCACGCTCATCGACTTCACGCGCCAGGCATTCCGCGACATCACCTACGGTCTGATGCACGAAAATATCAAGTCGCTGCGCAACGCCGCCGCATCTATCGAGGAGGAAAAGAGCATGTGGAAACGCTATCGCCGCAAGGAAATATTAGGTATGCGCAAGATTGACTACCTGCTCGCGGTGGAGAAAAACACTTGGTTCCATCTCGGCTGCAACAATGCCACTCAGATTATTTATTGCCTCAAGCGTATGCTCGAGCCTATTAATGAGCATGTGGACAATAACTTCAATCCGATGCCGCAGGAATACGTGGAAGAATTTATCCCGATATGCAACGACGTGGAACGCCTGCTCGAAAACGTGTCGCGCATGATCCGCTCCGGCAATTTCTCCAACGCCGACGAATATCTCGTTGAGGGCAACGCCATCAAGAGCCGCATCTCGCAAATCCGCCATAAGCAGCAGGAGCAAATCCAGAAACTCGACAGCAACATACGCACCGCCCTGCTCTACCTCAGCACGCTGCAAGAAACCCAGGAGTTGGTAAGCATGGCCCGCCACCTGCTCCGCGCCAGCAAGCGGTTCCAGGTGTCGTAATGGAATAAGTTAAAAATTTGTCTCACGAGTAGGGCGTTTGAATACGCCCGCAACGCGCGCCGCAAGAGATAGACTAATGCAGTCACCCATTTACCGGAGGGTGTGTCATGTTGCAGATTATCCCCTGTAAGGGGAAAATAAATTAGCGTAGGGGCTTGCCCCTACGTATAGCGTTGCAAGTACGATTGCCCCTGTAAGGGGCATATAATTAAAAGAACGTTTGTGCAAGGCGAGAGCAGAAGCCAAGTTTACTTGGAT
>JBJEAH010000088.1:0-13476 GCA_051868815.1 Alloprevotella sp. | reverse complement strand
ATCCAAGTAAACTTGGCTTCTGCTCTCGCCTTGCACAAACGTTCTTTTAATTATACGCCCCTTACAGGGGCAATCGTACTTGCAACGCTATACGTAGGGGCAAGCCCCTACGCTAATTTATTTTCCCCTTACAGGGGATACATCTGCAACAATATTTATTTTGACACACCCTCCTACTCCGTGAGACCTTGACAGACATTAACATTCTCCTATTGGAAATAAACACGCTTCACGCGGTTGCTCACAGAGGTCAGCACTTCGTAGGGAATGGTGTCGAGCAAATCGGACAGCACCGTGACGGGCAGCGCGTCGCCGAATATCTCCACGCTGTCGCCCTCGCGGCAGGGAATGTCGGTCACGTCGATCATGCAAACGTCCATGCAGATGTTGCCCACGTAGTCCGCCTTCTGCCCGTTCACGAGGCAATAGCCGTGGCGGTTGCCGAGGTGGCGGTTAAGGCCGTCGGCGTAACCGATAGGAATGGCGGCGATGCGCGAGGGACGGTCAAGGATAGTTTTGCGGCTATACCCCACGCTGTCGCCTGCCGGCACGTTGCGGATTTGCAGGATCGTGGTGCGCAGGGTGGCTACATTGTGGAGCACGCGGTTGTCGATAGGGTCGATGCCGTAAAGTCCGAGGCCGAGGCGCACCATGTCGAGATGGCGCTCGGGGAAACGCTCGATGCCCGCAGAGTTGCAGATGTGGCGCAGGATTTTGTGCGGGAAAGCGGCTTGCAGCGTGCGCGAAGCCTCGTCGAACAACTTGAATTGCTTTTCTGAAAACTCATCGAAGCCCTCGGAGTCAGCACCCACGAAATGGCTGAACACGGAGCGCGGGATAAGGGCGCGCTGGTGCGAGAGGCGGTCAATCAGCACGGGGATGTCGGTCTTGGGATTAAAGCCGAGGCGGTGCATGCCCGTGTCGAGTTTCAGGTGGACGGGGAAGTCGGTGATGCCTTGGCGGCGTGCGGCGCGTATCAGCGCGTCGAGCAGGTTGAAGTTGTAGATTTCAGGCTCGAGTTCATATTCGAAGAGCGTGCCGAACGCCGACATTTCGGGGTTCATCACGATGATGCCCGCCGTGATGCCCGCGCGGCGCAACTCAGCGCCCTCGTCGGCCACGGCAACGGCGAGATAGTCCACGCCGCGCTCTTGCAGCGTCTTTGCAATCTCTATGCTGCCCGCGCCGTAAGCCGAGGCCTTCACCATGCAGGTGAGTTTCGTCTCAGGTTTCATGAAGGAGCGGTAAAAGTGCAAGTTTTCCGCAATGGCTTCAAGATTTACATCGAGTGTGGTTTCGTGGACGCGCAGCGATAGGGCTTTGGCGATTTGCTCGAAGCCGAAACAGCGTGCGCCTTTGAGCAGAATGATTTCGTCCTTCAAAGCGTCCAGTTCGCCGCTTTCGAGCAGTGCCTCCGAATTGGGATAGAAAGATTTTTTTATGGAAAAGAGCGCGTGGGCGGCAGAAATGGCAGGCCCCACGCCGATAAGGCGTTCCACGCCGCGGCTTTTCAGCATTTCCGCCACTTTTGCGTAAAGTTCTTCGGCGGGAATGCCCGTCTGGAAAATGTCGGATAGAATGAGCGTGCGCCCCTTGCCGGCCTGTTCCTTGGCGCGGCGGTTCATGAAGTCGAGGGCAATGTCGAGGGCGGCGGCGTCGGAGTTGTAGGCATCGTTGATGAGCGTGCAGCCGCGCACCCCTTGCACCACTTCGAGGCGCATGGCCACGGGTTCGAGCAACGCCATGCGCCGCGCGATGTCGGCAGGCGTGAGACCGAGGTAGAGGCAGACGCAGAGAGCCGTGATGCTGTTCTGTATCGAGGCTTCATCGGCAAAGGGGAGGGTGTAGGAGGCCGCTGCGCCGCCGTAGAGGTAGTCGATGCGCGTTTGGCCGTCGTCGGTCGGCTCGATGCTGCGCACGAACACCGTGGCATGCTCGTCCTTCCGCGACCACCCGAACAGTTGGCCGCCGAAGCAGAAGTCCTGCACACTCTCCGCCACCACAGGCTCGTCTTCGTTGTAAATCAGCACCTTTGCATCTTTGAAGAGCGAGAGCTTCTCGTGGCATTTCTCCTGCATCGTGGAAAAGTTTTCCTGATGCGCGGGGCCGATGTTCGTCATCACGCCGATGGTCGGCTGGATAATGGCACGCAGTGCCTGCATCTCGCCGGGTTGCGATATGCCGGCCTCAAACACGCCGATGCGGCTGCGCTCGTCGAGCAGCCAGACGGACAGCGGCACGCCCACTTGCGAGTTGTAGCTGCGGGGCGAGCGCGTCACGTTCATCGAATGCATGAGCAGCTGGTAAATCCATTCCTTTACCACTGTCTTGCCGTTCGAGCCGGTAATGCCAATCACGGGGAGGATATATTCCTCGCGGTGTCGCTCGGCGAGGCGTTGCAGGGCTTTGAGGGGACTGAGCACGCGCAGGAAATTAGCGTCGGGATAGTCCGTCTCGTAATTGTCGGGCACCGTGCCGACCACGAAGTTGCGCACGCCTCGGCGGTAGAGGTCGGGGATATATTTGTGTCCGTCGCCTACGGGTGTGCGGAGGGCGAAGAAAAGGGTTGTTTCGGGGAAAGCCAGCGAGCGGCTGTCGGTCAGCAACCAATCGATGCGGGCTTCGGCATTGCCGAAACGCCGTGCGCCGATGAGGGCGGTTACTTTTTCGAGAGAATAAAACATATTGAGATTTTATTTGCAAGCATTTTATTATGAAGGGCAACCATACAATATTATATATATAGGTCGCTCCATTTTTCTTCAAAGTCTTTCTTCATCTTTTCCTTGCGCTCATTGAGACTGTCTAGCGAGGCGGCATCGGCATGAAGCGGACGGTGGGCGGTGAGGCGCAGCAGCCGTGCCTTGCCGGCGGCATAGTCTGAAAGTTGCGGCGAGAAAGCCCACTGCTGCACGCGCTGCCAAATGTAGTCCTCGGTTTGCGGCGCGAGGTGGATAAGGTCGGGCGCATAGAAGCGGTAGTCGCGCAATTCGTCCTCCACGAGTTCGTAGGCGGGGAAATACGTTACCGCCTCGGGCATCTGCCTGCAAAGTGCGTCGGTAGCGAGGAGCAGCCGCGCCTTCTGCAGCCGGCTTTCGTGGAGCCCCCATTTGGCGTAGCGGTAGGGGCTTACGGTGAAGACGATGTGCAGGGTGGGGCGCAGGCGGCGCAATTCTGCCAGCAGGGGCTGCCATCGCAGCACGATTTGCTCGGCAGAAAGGTCTTCTTCCTCAAAGTCCGCCGCCGGTTCCTTATGGCAGTTGGCCACTGCCATGCCCGTCTCGCGCAGGCGGAACAGGCGGGAGGTGCCGAAGGTAATACAAAGTAGGTCGGCCTTCCGCAGCACGCGCCGCGCCTCTGCCAGTGCGGCGTTCACGCTTTCGCGGCAATCCGCCTCGGTGGGTGCGGAAAAGGCTCCGGCGTGCCGCCAACTGTGCCACAACCCGTCGCGTCCTCGAAACAGTGCGCCGTCAGCTGCCGCCTCGCTTAGTAGCAGTTCCACGGCCGCAGCAATGCTCTCGGGATTATAGAGCACGCCGAACGGATTTGCCGACACGTGTCCCTCGGGCAGGCTTTGCGCGAAGCGTTTGCCCATATTCTCGGCAAAGCAAGAGCCGAGCAACATCACGTGGGAGCGGGGCGAGAGAAAACCCTCCGCCGCAGGCGTTTCGACAGGCGTGAACCAATTCATATTTTCAACAATGAAACCTTGCCGTCCTCATATAAAGCAACCGTCGGTTCGTTACCGCCTTTGGGGAACGTGGGCGAGCCGGTGTTGCAGACGAGCGGCCGGCCTTCTGCGGCGGGCACGATGTGCGGCAGGTGCGTATGGCCGTAAAAGAAAAAGTCGATGCCTTCGAGCGCGGGCATCTTTTCTTCGTTGTAGATATGCCCGTGTGTGAGGAAGATGCGGCGCGTGGCGTCGGCAATCAGCGCGTAGTCTGCCATGATGGGGAAGCGGAGCAGCATTTGGTCCACTTCCGAGTCGCAGTTGCCGCGCACGGCAATGATGTGTCCCGCGTGCTGGTTGAGCAGGTTGGCGATGCCCGGTGCGTCCAAGCCCTGCGGCACGCCGTTGCGCGGCCCGTAGTTGAGCAGGTCGCCGAGCAGGCAGAGGAGGTCGCATCCGTGTTTTTCGAAGAGTTGCACCACGCGTTCGGCGGCGGGCAGTGCGCCGTGTATGTCGGAGGCAATGAGCAGTTTCATACGGGAAAATGGCGTTAATTACGTTGCAAAGTTATATATTTAGGATAAAAGGGAAATAATGCAATGCCTTGAAATCGCAGTTGGCGGCGAAAAAGGAAACCTGTTTGGCATAGCGGCGCAAGACTGCTTTGAAGGGGAATAATAGTGCTCTGAACAAATCTTGTTCATGATTTTCGTGTGTTCTATGCCGATTTCTGAAATATTTGTTGCACAAGATATTTCTTCAAAAGTATTTGATATTCAAGAATGTTTAGTAACTTTGCGGCAGAGAATTGAGTAAATTGTAGCGGAGATTTGAGTAAATTGTAAGCAAGAATTGAGTAAATTGTAACGAAAATATGGATAAAATGAACGGATACAAACGCAGGCATTTGCAAATCCTGCTCGACAGATTGTCAGAGCCGAGAAAGAGCATACAGGTCCTGGCCGGGCCGCGTCAGGTGGGCAAATCCACGCTAATGGAACAGGTGAAAGAACTGTTGGATGTGCCAGTCTTTTCATTTAATGCCGATGCCGTCGACAGCAGCGATGCCGACTGGATTGTGCGCTCTTGGGCATCGGCACGGAGCCGTATGCAGATGTCGGGCAGCGGCGAGGCAGTCTTGGTCATTGATGAGATACAGAAAATCGACAAGTGGAGCGAGTACGTCAAGCGCGAGTGGGACGCAGATACCTTCAACCGCCTCAACTTGAAGGTCGTGCTGCTCGGTTCTTCCCGTCTCCTGCTGCGCAAGGGGCTTACGGAGTCATTGGCGGGCAGGTATGAACTGATAAGGATGGGGCATTGGACATTCGCGGAGATGCGTGACGCTTTCGGCCTGGATTTGCCTCATTGGATTTATTTCGGAGGCTATCCTGGCGCAGTGGGTTATGTTCACGATTTCCGGCGTTGGCGCAAATACATAAAAGAGTCTTTGGTTGCGCCTGCCGTTGAAAAGGATGTCATTATGACGGCGAGCATTTACAAGCCGGCATTGATGAAGCAGTTGTTCGAGGTGGGGTGTTCCTATTCCGGCGAGTTGCTTTCACTGACTAAGGTCTTGGGGCAGTTGCAAGATGCGGGCAACGTCACCACCCTGACTTCGTATCTCGAGATCTTGAAACAGGCAAACCTGCTTTGCGGACTTCGGAAATTTGCCAACGATGAGGCGCGCCGTCGCCAGTCTGTGCCGAAGTTTTCTGTCTTCAACAATGCTTTGCTGACGGCTTATCGCGGTAAGGGCTTCGAGCGTGATTATACCGACCCAGTGGTTTGGGGACGCTGGGTTGAATCTGCCGTTGGCACTTACCTTTTAGATGTGGCGGAGGACAATGATTGCCAACTCTATTATTGGAGAGAGAGGGACGATGAGGTGGATTACATCTTGCAGTCCGGGGGAGAGGCGATAGCCATTGAGGTGAAAAGCGGCAAAAGGGGCATGAACAGCGGCCTACCGAAATTCAAAGAGAAATTTCACCCTTTGAAGGCTATAGTCGTCGGCACAGACGGCATCCCTTTCGAGGAATTCTTTTGCGCAGATTTGATGCAGCTGTTTTGATGAGGCTGCACATATAAAAAACGGGCTGTCCTGATGCAGGGCAGCCCGTTTTGTAAAGCTAACTTTCAAGATTTATGCTTATTGTTTCCTTTTTAGAAATGCCATTTGATGTCGAAGGAGAAATGGCGCGGGGCGGTGTCCTGCGCGAAACGGCGGTTCATGGAGAGGAAGGCGAAGGTGTGGGCGTGGGTGTCCGTGAGGTTTGCGCCGCGCACGGTCAGCGTTACGCCGCCTTTGAGTTCCGCCTCCACTGAAGCGTCGAGCCCGGCGTAGAAGTCCTGCCCGAAGGTGTTTGCCTCGTCCCACATGATGTCGCCCACGCCTTTCACGCGTGCGCCGAACGAGAGCGAGCGCAGCAGGTCGCAGCCCGTGGGCTGGCGGAAGTTGATGCCGGCCGACATCGTGTGGCGCGGCACGAAGGGCACGCGGTTGTCCGTATAGTCCACGCCGCCGCCCAAGTCGTAGTTTTCAAACACCGCTTCCGTGAAACCGTAGTCGGCCGCGAGGCTCAGTCGTCCGTCGAGCCACAAGGAGTGCAGCGAAGCCTCCACGCCGCAGGAGCGGCTCTTGCCCGCGTTCACCATGACGCGCCCCAGTCCGCTCTCGCTGAACTTCGCCAGTTGCTGGTCGCGGGTCTGCATGTAGAAGCAGGCAAGGTCGGCTTGCAGGCGGCCGTCGAGGAAGGAGAGGTGCGTGCCCGCCTCATAGTTCCACGACTGTTCGGGCTTGTAGCTCAGGTTGCGCAGGTTGGGCTCTTCGGGCACGATGCGGTCCATGGTACCCGTGATGCCGGCGATTGCGTTCTGCTTCACAGCGTCGGGCATACCCGGTATGCGGTTGATGGTGTTGATGCTGAAGTCTTTTACCTCGAGCATCATCTCGCGGCGCAGCAACTGTTGCGCGAGGTCGGAGTAAGCCTGAATGTTGTAGCCGCCCGAACGGCAGCCCTTGGAGGCAGCCACGTAGACGTTGCCGCGCGTGCCGTTTTTCCCGAAACTATATTGCAGGGCAAATTTCGGCAGCAGTTGCCAGTAGTCGTCTTTCTGCGTCCCGGCGAGCTGCGGCAGCGTAGAGAAGTCGTGGTTGATATTCATCATTTGCCCCATACTCATATTAAAGTTGTACGCCACAGGCTGCGCCGTCTGCGAGGAGAGGGAGAGTTGCCTGTGGTCGTAGTCGAGGCGCAAACCGAGCGTGAGGCTCAGGCCTTTGACCAGCAAATCGTTGAAACTCAACTGCTGGAACAGTGCCGCGCCAAACGACGGCGTGTCGAGGTCGGAGAGAAAGGCAAGGCTGTTGTCCGTAAACGTCAGCCCCATAGGCATACGACTCGGCAGGCTCGCGCCGATGCTTCTGTTGAGGAAGCCGATGCCGTCTTGCTGGAAAATCACGGGGCAATCGGTCTGCATCTTCGTATATCCCGCATAGAGGCCCGAAGTCCACTGAATGCGCTTCCCTTTCGGGCTTTTCAGAGAAATCTCCTCGGTGACGCTGTGCATCTTCTGCCTTTGCTCGAGCGTATAAATGTCGGAGGCCGTAAAGTCCTGGTCCATGTAAAGGCGGTCGCGCAGGAACTGGTACGCCGTGATGCTGCTCAGCGTGAACTTGCCGAGCCTGTGCTCCACGCCCAAGCCCGTGTTGAAGAGTTGGCGGCGGTAACCGGCGCGGCGGTTGGCTTCAATTTCACCAGAGGCGGGCACGTATGTCATTTCCCCGTTCGCGCCGCGCACGGAGTCGCCGAGGTGGCGATAGGGGCAGGCGTCTTCGGAGGATTGCTCGAACGAGGCCGTCCAGTCGACCTTCACTTTGTGCGAGGGCTTCCACGTGAGGCGCGTCCGGCCGCCGCCGCTCTCCATGCCGTCGGCGTGGCTGCCGAGCGTGGAGTTGGTGAAGAAGCCGTTGCGCCCGTTGTAGAACGCGCCGACCGAGATGCCGAGGTTTTCGGCGGGGTGCAGGTAGGTGATGGCCGAGAGGCGGCGGGCCATCGACTTTGTGGTAAATCCTGCCGAGATGTCAGTGCCCTGCTTCACCAAGGGGTCGGCGGTGTAGACGCGGATAAGGCCGCCCGGCGTGTTGCGCCCGTAGAGCGTGCCCTGAGGGCCGCGCAGCACGTCCACGCGCGTCACGTCGAGGAAGTTGAAATCGTAGGCACTCTTGTCGATATACGGCACGTTGTCCACGTACAGCCCCACGGCGGGCGTGTTGATGCGCGAGCCGACGCCCCGGATGTACACGGCCGAGGTGAGTTTCGAGCCGTATTCGGGCATATAAAAGTTGGGCACGGCGACCGAGAGGCCTTTCACGTCCACGACGTTGAGCCTTTCGAGCGCAGTTTCGTCGAAGAGGCTCACCGCTACGGCTTGCCGCCGCAGTGCGATGGTCTCCTTGGGAGATGCCACCACCACGGCTTCCTCAATGTCAATGTTTTTTAGGGTGTCGGAGGGCACGCCTGCACAGGCCGCCCCGGTGAAAATAGAAAATAAAAGTAGGTTCATTGCAGGAAACGTCTTTTTTCGGCTGCAAAGGTACTGCCCCGCCTTATTTCCTGCAATCCTCATTTATTAGGATTTTTTAATTGTAAAAGCAGACAGACTTATTTCGGCAGCGTCAGCGTCAGGCGGAACACATCGTCGTTGATCTCCTTGACTATCGAATAATCCTTGCCATAAATCAGGTCGAGGCGCTTGCGCACATTGTTCAGCCCTATGCCGCCTTTTTCCTCCTGCGTGGCAGCCCCCACGCTGTTGGTGAAGCGGAAGACGAGGCTGTGCTCTTGGACCTCCAGCTTGAAATGCACGAACGAGGGCTTGCTGAAACTGATGCCGTGCTTAAAGGCATTTTCAAGAAACGTTACGAGAATGAGCGGCGGAATGGGCACATCGGGCAAGGGGTCGGGCAGTTCCACGTCGATGCGCACGTTGTCCGTATAGCGCAGCCGCATCAGGTCGAGATAGTGATGCACGCTTTCCACTTCCAGCCGCAGCGGCACCGTGCGCCCCGTGCTTTCATAGAGCGCGTAGCGCATCATCTTCGAAAGTTGCATCAGCGAGGTTTTCGCGCCCTCGGGGTCGATGTCCACGAGCGCGAAGATATTGTTGAGCGTGTTCATGAAAAAGTGCGGATTGATTTGGAAACGCAGATACGTGAGCTGTTGCTCGAGCATTTCCTTTTCCAGTTCCGCCACGCGCCCGCGCTCCTTCAGCGTCTTAAAATATAGTTTCACGGCGAGGTTAAGCCCTATCACCAATATCATATAGATAAAGGTGAAGATTTCCCTCGGACCGAAAAAAAACAGGTCTTTACTCCCCTTTCCGTGCATCCCTCTCGGTCCGCCCGGGCGAAACCTTTTTCCGTCCTTGCCGTGCGGGGCTTCCGCGCCGGGAGGGGGCTGCCTTTCCCCGGCGGCCTGCTGCCACCGTGCCGGGTCTTTAGCTCGGTCGCCCGGGAGATGACGCGGCCCGCGTTCGTGGTGTTGCATGATGTAAGGCATCACGAACTTCGTGTGCAGCGTCTGTGCGCTGATGAGCAGCGTGAGAGCGAGTACGGCGTAGAGCGTTGGCCGCTTTTTGCTGACCAGGATAGGGGCGATAAAGAAGTTGTGGATCAGGAAGAAGAGGAAAAAGCCGCCGAGGTCGCCCCAAAAGAGCAGCACGTCGTTGAATCTGAAATTTTCCGACAAGAGCGACAGCGGCAGGGCGAAGATGCAGAGCCACAGCCCGAAGTAAATCAGCGTTTCCAGTGCCGTCGGCGTTTTCAGCCAGTCGGTGCGTAAGATTCTCATGTAGACAAAATATTGGTGTGCCTTGCAAAGGTCGTATTTTCTCGGATATATTTTTCCCTAAGCCCTTGAAAAATTGCCCTCTCCCCTTGATATTTTTTACTATCACGTAAGAAAAAGTTTGTTACAAAGTTTGTAACGCTTGTTACAAAGTTTCTAATACATATTACAAAGTTTGTAATACATGTTACAAAGTTTGTAACAAAAAATCTCTTATAGGAAAGGAAAAAATATCAAGCAGAAAGGGAAAAATGTCTGCGCGGAGCGTAAAAAATTACCGCCTTGAAATTGAGACAGTCTTACGACAAAGTCCTAACTTTGCGGCTCAACCCAATAAATTCCATAGCGAAATGCCAAAGTTAGAACTATTGTGGACGCGTGCCAAAGAGTTTTTCAAGTTCTCCGTCGAGAACGAAGAAGAAATCATCAGGGAAATCAGTGAGGGTGTGAGCTTCCGGGGCTCCACGCTGTGGGTGCTGATTTTCGCCATCTTCATCGCATCGCTCGGCCTGAACGTCAATTCCACGGCGGTGATTATCGGCGCGATGCTCGTGTCGCCCCTCATGGGGCCGATTATCGGCATGGGGCTGGCTGTGGGCATCGGCGACCTCGAACTCCTGAAACGCTCGGGGCGCAACTTCGGCGTGGCCACGCTCATCAGCGTGCTGACGGCGATGGTATACTTCCTCATCACGCCCCTGAGCGACGCGCAGTCGGAACTCCTGGCGCGTACCACGCCTACCATCTACGACGTGCTCATCGCCACCTGCGGCGGCGCGGCCGGCTTCATCGCGCTCTGCACGAAAGGCAAGAGCAACGTCATTCCCGGCGTGGCCATCGCCACGGCCCTTATGCCGCCCCTCTGCACGGCGGGCTACGGATTGGCCACGGGGCATATACTCTACTTCCTCGGCGCGTTTTATCTCTTCTTCATCAACACCGTCTTCATCAGCCTCTCGACCTACGTGGGCACGCGCCTGCTGCATTTCCACCGCAAGCGGCTCGGCACGCAGACCTTGGAGCGCAAGACGCGGCGCGTGGTGCTCTCGCTGGCACTGCTCACGGTGCTGCCCTCGCTCTTTATGACCGTGGGCATCGTGCGCAAGAGTATTTTTGAAAACAATGTGAACCGCTTCGTGAAAAGGGAACTTTCGCAGACGGGTACGCAGATTATTTCAAACGAGGTAAGCAAAGACAGCCTCCTGCTTAGTGTGGTGGCCGTGGGGCGCGAGATACCGGCGGCGCGGATAGCAGAGGCGAAACGGCGCATGGAGGATTACGGACTGAAAGCATACGGCCTGAACATCATTCAAGGCGAGCAAAGCGACAGTGCCTTGATGCTGCTCAAGCAAGTCACCGCCTCGCGTTCGGGTATGAGCGAAGAGCGCAAGCAGCTGGCGGCGGAGACGGCCCGCGCCAACGACCTGCATCAGCGGCTGGACGCTTACACGCGCTATGAAAACCTTTCGGGAGAAATGGGGCAGGAGCTCACGGCCCTCTTTCCGCAGATAGAGTCGCTGAGCCTTGCCAACGTGGTGGAGGCGCGCACCGATACAATCGCCTCTAAGCGTTACGTGGTGGCCATGCTGGGCATGAAGAAAAAGGCGAAAGCCTTGCCCGCCGACCAGCAAACCCGCCTCACCGATTTCCTCAAGGCCCGCATTAAGGCAGACAGCCTTGTGGTGGTGTGGAGGTAGAAGGTATTATTCTCCAATCTCTTTGCTTAATCTTATCATCTCATCTCTAAGCTGCGCCGCCAGTATAAAATCGAAGCGGGCTGCGGCGGCTTTCATCTCTTTTTGCAAACGCTCGATGCGCTGTTGCGGAGTTTCCGCAGCAGCGTTTTTCTTGTTTTTTCCGTAAGCGGCTTCTGCCTCTGCGGCTGCCGTGTACTTGGTGCCCGAGGGCAGGGCGTAGGGATTTGCCGATACGGCCGCGCCGTGCTGTGCCTGCGGCTGCATGCCGGCGGCGGAGGGCTTGCGCAGAGAGGTAAGGTCGGACGCGCTGTCGAGCGACTTCTTGATTTGCTGCGGCGTGATGCCGTGTTCGGCGTTATAGGCCAGCTGCTTCATGCGGCGGCGCTCCGTTTCGTCGATGGTTTGCTGCATGGACGGCGTTATTTGCTTGGCGTAGAAGATGACGCGGCCGTTCACGTTGCGGGCGGCGCGCCCCGCCGTTTGCGTGAGCGAGCGGGCAGAGCGCAGGAAGCCCTCCTTGTCGGCATCTAGCACCGCCACAAGAGCCACCTCGGGCAAATCCAAACCCTCGCGCAGAAGGTTCACGCCCACAAGCACGCTGTAAATGCCCCGCCGCAGGTCTTCCATAATCTGCACACGCTCCAAAGTGTCCACGTCGCTGTGGATATAGGCCGTGGAGATGCCGTTCCTCAAAAGGTAGTCCGTAAGTTCTTCCGCCATGCGCTTGGTCAGGGTCGTTACCAAAACGCGCTCGTCCGCCTCGCAGGCTTTCGCGATTTCTTCCATCAGGTCGTCAACGGGGTGGTCGGTGGGGCGCACCTCTATGGGCGGGTCGAGCAGGCCCGTGGGACGGATCACCTGTTCCACCACCACGCCTTCGCTTTCTTGCAGTTCGTAGTCGGCCGGCGTGGCACTGATGTAAATCACTTGCTTGGCCATCTCGTGGAACTCGTCGAAGGTGAGCGGGCGGTTGTCCAAGGCGGCGGGCAGTCGGAACCCGTAGTTCACGAGCGACTCCTTGCGCGAGCGGTCGCCGCCGTACATGGCGCGTATCTGCGGCACGCTCACGTGGCTCTCGTCGATGACGATGAGAAAATCCTCGGGAAAGAAGTCCAGGAGGCAATAGGGGCGCGTGCCCGGCGAGCGTCCGTCGAAGTAGCGCGAATAGTTTTCGATGCCGCTGCAATGTCCCAGTTCGCGTATCATTTCGATGTCGTATTCCACGCGCTCTTTCAGTCGCTTTGCTTCGAGCGTTTTGCCGCAGGCCTCAAAGTCGGCGATTTGCGCCACGAGGTCGTCCTGAATTTGCCGGATGGCAAGTTCCTGCGTATCTTTCGAGGTAAGGAAAAGATTGGCGGGATAAATTTTATATTCTTCAAAAATATCAATGCGCGCGCCGCTCTCGGCATCAACCTCCTCGATGCCGTCGATTTCGTCGCCCCAATAAGTGACGCGGATAATGTCGTCGGCGTAGGCCAGGTAAATATCCACGCTGTCGCCCTTGACGCGGAAGTTGCCCGCCGAGGGCGCAACGTCGTTGCGCGAATAGAGGCTGGCCACGAGGCGGCGCAGGAGCTCGTTGAGGCTCAGCTGCCGCCCTACTTTCAGTTCTATAACGTTTTCGTAGAAGGCAGAGGGGTTGCCCATGCCGTAAATGCACGAGACGGACGAAACCACCACCACGTCCTTGCGGCCCGAGAGCAGCGCGGAGGTAGCGGCGAGGCGCAGTTTGTCGATGTCCTCGTTGATGGCCAGGTCTTTCTCGATATAAGTATCTGTGGAAGCGATATAGGCTTCGGGCTGATAATAATCGTAATACGAAACGTAATACTCCACCGCATTTTCCGGGAAAAAGCCTTTGAACTCGCTGTAAAGTTGCGCCGCGAGCGTCTTGTTGTGGCTAAGTACCAGCGTGGGCTTTCCCAGTTGGGCGATGACGTTGGCAATGGTAAACGTCTTGCCCGACCCGGTAACGCCCTGCAATACCTGAGCAGGTGCGCCGGAGGACGCACCTGCTACAAGTTGCTGTATGGCTTCGGGCTGGTCGCCCGTGGGCTGATAAGCGGAATGGAGGATAAAGCGGTTCATTGCAAAGACAATAGAAGTAAAAGCATATTTGTATTGGTATTTGCTTACAATTGTAGGAAATACTTCAAGATTCCAAACTTTCTGTTACCCCATGTAAAAATATTATCTAAAGATACTTTTATTGTGCTTGTTGTCTGTCGGTTTTCTTGTAGCGGCCTCCAAACAAACA
>JBJEAH010000087.1:0-13541 GCA_051868815.1 Alloprevotella sp. | reverse complement strand
GCCGCCCCGGACACCCGCCCCATGCTCAGCCCCGACGTGATGAAACGCCGCGTGTTCCCCCTGCTCTCGGCGGGCAAAAAGGTGTTTCTGCTGGTGCTCGACAATTTCCGCTTCGACCAATGGCGCGTGCTCAGAGGCGAGCTGGCCGATGACTTCGACATCGACGAAGACGTGTACTTCAGCATTCTGCCCACCGCCACGCAATACGCCCGCAACGCCATCTTCTCGGGGTTGATGCCCCTGCAAATCAAGGAAATCTACCCCGAGCTCTGGGTGGACGAGGAGGACGAAGAGGGCAAGAACCTCCACGAGGAGGCACTCCTGCGCGAGCAGCTGGCACGCTTCAGGCGCAAGGAGGCTTTCACCTACCACAAGCTCAACGACTCTCTCGCAGCCGACCGCCTGCTCTCGCAGATGAACGAGCTGACGCAGTCGCCGCTGAACGTGTTGGTGGTAAACTTCATCGACATACTCTCGCACGCCCGCACCGAGTCGAAAATGGTGCGCGAGCTGGCTGCCAACGAAGCGGCCTACCGCAGCATCACGCTCTCGTGGTTCAGGCACACGCCCATCAAGGAACTCTTCGACCGCCTCGCGCGCCTCGACTACGAAATCCTCATCACCACCGACCACGGCAGCATTCGCGTGGACCAGCCGACCAAGGTAGTGGGCGACAAGAACGTGAACACCAACCTGCGCTACAAGCTCGGCAAAAATCTCAACTACAACGCCCGCGAGGTGTTTGAGGTGAAGCAGCCGCGCACCATTCAGCTGCCCGCGCCCAACCTTTCCACAACCTATATCTTCGCCACGGGCGCCCGCTTCTTCGCTTATCCCAACAATTATAATTATTACGTGCAGTACTATAAAGACACCTTCCAGCACGGCGGAGTATCTATGGACGAGATGATCGTGCCGCTCGTGTCGCTGCGCCCTAAAAAGAGATGATAGAGTTTCACGAGAAGAGTTTTATTGCGAAAGCACTGCCATCTATATGCCAATTGCACACAAGCCCCGCTTTGTGTGCAATTAGTTTTTGTATAAAAGAAAATAAAATCGTATTTTTGCAACGCATTTTGTGCTTTTCCATATAAGCAAATCAAACATTAACAACGTACATATTCATTTTATGACGAAAAGAAAAATCCAATTCAGCCTTGTTTATCGCGACATGTTTCAGTCGTCGGGCAAGTTCCAGCCGCGCAAAGACCAGTTGGAGCGCATTGCCCCGGTTATTATAAAGATGGGTTGCTTCTCCCGCGTGGAGACCAACGGCGGTGCGTTTGAGCAGGTCAATCTGCTCTACGGCGAAAACCCCAACAAAGCCGTCCGCGCCTTTACCAAGCCCTTCAATGAGGTTGGCATAAAGACGCACATGCTCGACCGTGGTCTCAACGCGCTGCGTATGTTCCCCGTGCCTGCCGACGTGCGCCGCCTGATGTATAAGGTAAAGCACGCGCAGGGTGTGGACATCACCCGCATCTTCTGCGGCTTGAACGACGTGCGCAACATCATTCCCTCCATCAAATACGCCATCGAGGGCGGCATGACCCCGCAGGCAACCCTCTGCATCACCAACTCGCCCATTCACACGGCGGAGTACTACGCCAACATCGCCGACCAGCTGATTGAAGCCGGCGCGCCCGAAATCTGTCTGAAGGACATGGCCGGCATCGGACAGCCCGCCATGCTCGGCAAACTCACGAAGATGATTAAGGACAAGCATCCCGAAGTCATTATCCAGTACCACGGCCACTCCGGCCCGGGCCTTTCGATGGCGAGCATACTCGAAGTGTGCCGCAACGGCGCGGACGTAATCGATACCGCCATCGAACCGCTCTCTTGGGGCAAGGTGCACCCGGATATCATCTCTGTGCAGTCCATGCTCAAGAACGCAGGTTTCGACGTGCCCGAAATAAATATGGAAGCCTACATGGAAGCCCGCAAGCTCACGCAGGAATTTATCGACGACTTCCTCGGCTATTTCATGAACCCCGGCAACAAACTGATGTCGTCGCTCCTGCTCGGCTGCGGCCTGCCCGGCGGCATGATGGGCTCCATGATGGCAGACCTCACGGGCGTGATGAGTGCTATCAACAGCAACCGCGAAAAGCAGGGTAAGCAGCCCCTTTCGGAAGACGCCCTGCTCGTGCGCCTCTTCGATGAGGTGGCATACGTTTGGCCGCGTGTGGGTTATCCTCCCCTCGTGACGCCGTTCTCGCAGTATGTGAAGAACATCGCGCTGATGAACCTCCTCACCGACTCCATGGGCAAGCCCCGCTACACGATGATGGACAACAGCATTTGGGGCATGATTCTCGGCAAGAGCGGCAAGCTGCCCGGAGAGGTTGCGCCCGAAATCGTCGAACTGGCCAAGGAGAAAGGCTTTGAGTTTACCGATGCCGACCCGCAGAGCTACTATCCCGACGATCTTCCGCGCTTTATCAAGGAAATGGAAGAGAATGGCTGGGAACGCGGCGAAGATGATGAAGAGCTCTTTGAGTTTGCCATGCACGAGACGCAGTATCGCGACTATAAGAGCGGTGCGGCCAAGAAGCGTTTCCTCGCCGACCTGCAGGCCGCTCGCGACAAGGAGACGGCCAGCGGCATGAGCCTCGAAGAAGCTGCCGCCTTCAAGCACGCGAAAGCCGACGCCATCGTGGCTACCGAAAGCGGCACCGTGCTTTGGGAAATCGGCGGCGACGGCGAATGTGTCAAGAGCATCGAACCCTTTATCGGCAAGGAGTATAAAGAGGGCGACTTCTTCTGCTACATCGAGAACACGCACGGACAAATCCTTGAACTCCCCGCTGCGCTTGGCGGCAAATTGGTAGAAATCAATGCCAAGCAGGGAGCGCACGTGCAGAAGGGCGACGTGATTGCCTACATCGAGCGCAAGGAAGCGTAAGAGACATTTCTCCAAATCAATATAATGCGGCAGCGCGGCAACTCATGGGTTACCGCGCTGCCGCTTTATACATATTAATATACGCGTTGGTTGAATGAGACAAAATCTACAACTAATTCATTCAACGCGCATGATATATTAGTCCAAATCAAAAACAAGCAGGTTGCCGCCCGAGAGCCCAAGCGACTGCGACGAGGCGGCGGGGACTTTGGCAAGGTCTTTCGGCCAAAGCGGGCGGCGCGGCGAGGCAAATGCGATGTCTACGCGCAAATCGGTTTCAAAATCTTTATTCACGACGGCAAGATAACGCTTACCGCCTTGGCGAAGCACGGAAACCACGGCTCCGCGCGTGCCAACGACTTTCAGGCGGCGCAGTCCGCGCGGCATGCCCTTGAAACGCTCCGTGCCGAGCGGTATCTCGAGCAGATGTCCCACGCGCTCCACGGTGCAACCGTCGAAAAAGGGAATGACCTCGCGCAGCTCGCGGTTCATGTCGCGGACAATATTATATGTATCCGTCTTTCGCCCTTCCAGAGTAATCGGGCCGTTGTGGTAGTCGTAGGTATCGTCGGGCGGGGGCGTGCGGAAGGTGAAGTATTGTATGGCCTGTGCGCCGTAGGCCAGATTGGAGTAGATTTGCAGGCGCAGCATTTCGAGCGTGGGCTGCGGATAGCCCACGTGGGGCGTGGAAAGCACGAACGCCCAAAAGGGCACGCCCGTGCGGAGGCTTTCGCGGCGCACGGCTTCGAGGGTGTAGTACCACGTGGGGCGCACGGTGTAGTCCCAAATAGGGTAGAAGTCGAAAGAGATTTGCGGCAGCGGTATTTTGCTGAACGTTTTCAGATATGTTTCGTACGACGCGGCGCCGATGGTTTCGAGGAGTTCGTCGCCGTAGTAGGGGAAAAGGTTTTGGTAACAGAGGTGCGTGGAGTCGGTGGCGCGGATGGCCTCAAATAGCTGCTTGTATCTGCTGAAATCAGCCATGATCGGCTCATCGCCGAGCACGTAGCCGAAGAGGGCGGGGTGGTTGCGGATGGCCTCGGCAGTTTCTCGCGGGTGCAGCACGAGTTGGTCGCCGGCTACAAGCAACTTCATGCCCGCCGCCTGCGCGCAGTCCAAGGAGTGAATGATTTGCTCCAATGACTTGTACCCGTCCATGCTCACGTCGAAGCCGGCGCGGCGCATCTCTGCATAGCGAGCCTTTGTGGCGCTTTCGGGGTCAACGCCCCAAAAACCGAGGATAGGGATGTCGGCGTGCAACGCAGCAGATGCCGCCCATATTGTAAAGAGAAGTATGGCGTGTTTCATATCTGAGTTGTCAAGTGAAATAGGTCACTGTATGCCTGTGCGCCGCGCCTTGCGCAATTGCCATTTATACATCACCTTATAAAAAATGAATTTCAGCCAAGAACCGTAGCCGAAATATTGTGCGAGGGCGTACATCTTCTTATTCTGTTGCTGCAAAACCTTGAAATTGCTGAATTTGTAGCGAAGGCTCGAATGGTCGATGTCGCCTGCGCCGAGCACGTTGCTCTCGTGCTGGCGGTAGAGCATGAGCGGTTCGCGGATAATGCCGAATGCGCCGCCCGCCTTCATCGTTTTTATTACGAGCCACGCATCGTGCATGAAGGCGCAGGGAGGGTAGGGGAAGGCGATGCGTTTGGCGGCGGCGTTTATCATCATGGTGCAGCCAGTGGCAAGGAAATGCACGCCAAGATAATTGAAGTTCGTGGTGAGCAATTCGGGCAGCATTTCCGACATCTGCCAAAACGAAGGCGCGATGGTGTGCAGATTTTTGTCTACAACCCTCAGGTCAGAGCAGATCAGGACTGGGCGTTCTCTGCCTTCCGTCTCGGTTTCCCGCATCTTGCTCAGCGTAGTTTCCACTTTATGCGGCAGCCACACGTCGTCCTGGTCGCAAAACATATAGTAGTCGGCTTCCGATTCTGCAAGCAGGTCCATGAAGTTGCGCATCGCGCCTTTGCCCTCGCTGTTTTGACGGAACACGATATTGCCGTATCGCCGGGAAAATTCCCTTACGATGCCTGCCGTGCCGTCGGTCGAGCCGTCGTCGCCAATGTATAATGTCCAATCAGTGTAAGTCTGATTGTAGAGCGACTGCAACTGCTCGCGTAGGTACTTCTCGCCGTTGTATGTCGCCATGAGTATGGCAATTTTTGAGGTGCTTTGCTGCATGGTTCAGATATAAAGGATTTTGTTGAAGAACAGGGAGATGACAAAGAGCAGGAAAGCCGTGGCCGTTACGCCCGCCTTGCCAATCCATGCGGGGCGCACGGTGTAGATCATTAGCGGGTAAAGGACGACCTCGACGATGCAAATCATCTCGCTCACGCGGAATGCCAGCACGGGCACGGCGGGCAGCAGGAACATGGCGCAGAGACCGATGATTTCAATCTTGATGAGCAGGTAGATATATTTATTGTGCTCAGCAATGACCTTGCTTTTCCAAATAAAGAAATATACGAGGGCAATGCGCAGGTATTGCACCGTGTTGAACGGCGACACCTCCGAAACTTCTCCATTAGCCACCACCGTTTCGTAGAGCCGCAGCTTTTCTTCGATATAGGGAATGGGAATAACTGCCGTAAGGCCTATCTTCATCACAAACAGCACGGCGCAGACGGGAATGAGGCTGCACCAAAAGACGAGCCATTTGCCTTTCAGTTCCTTACCCGTTAAGGCGAAGAAGAAAAGATAGACGATAGAAGAGTAATGGAACGACACCGCGCCGAGCAGCGTGAGCAGGAATTTGCCGATCTTTCTTTGAAAGAGAAAAGGCAAGGCTAATAAAAAGAAACCTGCCGCCACCGATACGCGTATCTGCGTCATGCAGTGCAGGATATAATATTGTGAAAAGTAGATAAGCAGCGAAGAGAGCCATAGCTCCGATAAATTTTTTATGGAATAGGCAATGAGTGCCATGCACAGGGCGGCGTAGATGGCAAAGACATATATATAATTGTCTATCGTGAAACGGATGAGGTTTGCTATCAGGATAAAGGTATACTCCGTTGTGATGTCGAAAGAATAGTAGTAGCGGATATAGTTGTCGTAGTCTTTATCCACGTCGTCGGGCCGGAAACCCGCCACCAATGCCATCACGGCCGCCGCGCCAAAGAACAGCCATTTGCGGTCGCGCTCTGAGATATAGTCTTCAAAGAAGGCCATGAACATCAGCAGCAACAGTAATATAAGGAGTAGGTTGAGCATTCCTTATGGGTGGCTTGGTTAAAGATATTCTTTGTGGTGTTTCACAATGAGCCGCACCGCTACAACAATGAAGGCGAGAAAAGCGACGGCCAGAGAGTTGAGCATGCGCTTCGGCCCGGCAGGCTTCACGGGCACGGTGGCGTTTTGGATAACGGTGAACGAGGGCGTGCGCTCTTGCAGTTTCGACTCTGCCAGTTGCAACTGTTGGCGTACAGAACTGTATGCGCTGTAAGCCGTTTGCAGTTCGTTTTCATAAGCCACCTCTTCAGTCTTGTAGGATTGTAGGATAAGGTCGCGGTGGGCATCAACGTAATCGGCGTAAGCGGTCTTGGCCGAGTCGTATTTCACTTTCAGTTGTTCGCTCAGGGCAGTATAATGGCGCACATCGCCGCGGGCTTTTTCAGTGCGATAGTTTATAATGAATTGCTGCAGCTTCACCTTAACCGAGTCTGCCAACTGCGCTGCCACGAGCGGGTCGCGGGCGGTGGTGGTGATGCTGATGACGTCGGTCTTTTTGTCCACGTTGCAATTGATACTGCCCGAGATGCCTTTCACTATTTCCGTCTCGGTCTTGTTGAGTTGGAAAGGATTGATTTTATAGTCCTTGCTCGTGTTGAGCGGGTCGGGCTTCTTGATGAGGTTCTTGGTCCAATTATAAAGTCTTTCCCACCATGCCACCGGCTGCGCTTTTGTGAGATATTCCACGAACGGGCCTTTGAACGCGCCGTCCTTGGTCTCCACCTGCACATAGAAAAGCGGCACGATGAAGTCGGTGCTTTCCATGAGGTCGGGGTAGAACTCGGGAATAATGGCATCGCCCGTGTTCATGTTGCCGATGTTCACGCCAAAACTTGACGCGAGGCTGCTCAGCCCGCCGCCGCCCATGCTCGGAGCCCCCGTTTCGGGTGCGAGCTTCACAGTAGCGGAATAGTAGCGCGGCAGGCACACCAAGAACAGATAGGTACCGAGGCAAGCGGCAAAGACGGGCAGGATAAACTTCTTCTTGTTCCGCCAAACGATCTTGGCGATGATGTCGAGGCGTATCTCGTCTTTAACAAGCGAGGTGATTGAAGATTTCTTTTCGTCCATAAATATATATAATTATTGTATGTCTAAGAAATTTCGGCAATACCATTAGTTGATACCTGCCATGCTCCTTATTTTACTGAGGATAAAGTTTCGTTCCTTTTTTTCCAAGCCTATGCTGACTATGCAGATGGCAGTCCAAAGAGCGGCGAACAGGCTGTTCGAGAAATGCAACCATAGGCTCTCCGGCAGTATATAGTGACGGGTGAGGCAGGGGAGGGTGAGTGCTGCCAATAGCACGGTTATTCCACGCGCCATTGATCTGATAAAGTATTCGCTGCGCGGAAGTGCGTACAGATTGTGGCAAAGAAACACGCGCACGCATTGGGTGGCGAATACTACGCAGAGGTGGACTACGAATACCGCTTCCGGTCCGAAGCCCATGCGGGCTATTAGGCAAGCCAGCGGAAGAGCCGAGAGCAACATGCCGCCCTCAATGCTGTAATACAGCTTTACGCGACCCGTTGCCGCCGCGCCAACCATGAGCGGATTTGCGAATGCATCAACAAGAGAAACGCATATCAGGAGGCGGGTAAAGGCTACGGCGTATGGCGGAACATTGGTCAGCCAAATGCTCAGCAGTTCCGGTGTCTCAACTAACAGAGGTACTGCCAAGATTAGAAGCAGGCAGAAGGATAGGCGCGACGATCTGGATACAAGGTCCACCATGTTTTTGATGTCCCCTTGCGCATAGGATTTAGTGATTTGTGGGTACACGGCAGTTTGAAAGCTCGACACAAAAGCCGTAATGGCCGACTGCACCGACACCGCAACGCCGCGCCCAGCGTTCACCACAGGACCGCCTATAAAGTTCAGCAGCAGGTTGATGCCCTGCGTGTTGCATACAAGCGCCGTATTAGTAAGGCTGTTCCACCCCACAAAACTGAAAATTTGCTTAAAGACCTCCTTGCCGGTATGCCAAACGAATTTCATATTTCTGAAATTGCGCCGGCAATAATATATATATAAGGAGCGTACCGTAAGATTTACCGCCAGCAGCATCACGGCGTAGGTTTGCAGTTTGTCGCCCCAGTTGCAATAGGGCAGGGCGAGTACGATGCCGAGCTTGCATAGCGTGTCGAAAATGCAGAGGAAGGCAAACGCCGTCATGCGCTCGTAGGCGATAATCGCGGCGTTGAAGGGCACGTTGAACACAAGAAACATTGCCGAGAGCAGCGAGCAATGGAACACCCACAGCGCGCTCTCGAACCTTTCGGGCGGAATGTTCATGTAATGGTGCATGTACCACAGCCCGGCCGTTTCGCCAAGCAGCAGCACCAGCAGCGCCAGCCCGCCGTGTATCATGATGCAGGCGGAATAAATTTTATTAAGATATTCCTTGTCGCCCTTTCCCAGTGCCACCGTGATGAACCGCTGCGAACTGGTGGTCATGGCGTTGTTGAGAAACATCATCACCACCACGAGCCCCGCCACCACGTCGTACACGCCGTAGTCCACCACTCCCAGCACGCGGATAATGACGCGCGAGGTGTAGAAGAACACGGCCATCTGGAAGAGCATGCGAAAGTAGAGCACCATCGTGTTCTTCGCCAGCCGCCTGTTGTCTACCGCCGAAGCCATGCGCCGCCTATTTCAGTACCGATACGATTACGCTGCCGAGCGTGGCGATGGTCATGCCGAGCGAGAGCATCTGCGTGATCGACACAGCCTGCCGCTTGCGTTTGGTGGGCACGAGGATTTCGCAGCCCGGTTCGATGTCCTTCGCACTCTTCACGCGCGTAACCGTGCCGTTCATGTGAATGGCAAACACGCGGTCTTTCTTCGCTTTCAGGCTGAAGCCGCCCGACTGGTTGATATAGTATTTCAGTTTCTCGCCCTTCTTAAAGCCTACCGTGTTGGGGTACATTACCTCGCCCTGCACGCTCACCGTGTTGTTGAAGAGCGGCACGATGAGGCGGTCGCCCTCCTGCACCACCAAGTCCCATTCGCTGCCGGGATTGGCAATGGCTTTGTCGAGATAGATGCCCACGAAGCGTATGTCGCTCACTTCGAGCTTGCGCGTGTCGAGCGAGTCGCTTGTGGTAGACATGCGCAGCAGCTGCCTTTGGCGTATCCGCTCTGCTTCTGTGAGTTTGCGCTCAAGGCGTGCGCCCTTGGCGTAGCCTTCGGGCAGGACACCGCCGCACATCTGTATGATTTCCGAGAGGCGCATGCCTTTCTTGGTAATTGTGTAGATGCCAGGAAATGCCACCTCGCCCTGTATCGTTACGTGCTGCTGCTCCACGTAGTCGGGCGAGCGGCGCACGTAAACTTCGTCAAACGGCTCTAAGGTGAAATCTTTCTCCCCGTCGATGGTGAAGCCGTCCTTGATTTTGAAACTGAACATCTGCGCCACGTTGTTGCTCGACGTCAAGGCCAGTTTGTCGCGCTGGCGGCGCGCCACGTCTACCTTCACCAGCGAGGCGGCGTCTTTCAGTCCACCCGCTTGCAGTATGAGATCTTCCACCGACATATTTTCCGCGAAGTCGTACGTACCTGGATAAATCACCTCGCCCTCGATCGTGAGCGTGCGCTCCTCTTGTGCGGCGGTGCGGTCGGGAACAAAGAGCTCGTCCTCGTTTTGCAGGGCCACGTCGGGCAGCGTGTGGTCCATGATGGCTCGGGGGTTGATGCTAAGCACTTCCAGAGAGCGGTCGGCTTTGCGGCGGCGCAGAATGGCGTGCTCCGCATAGGCGTTCTCGGCCAGCCCGCCGGCAGTGGCGAGCAGCTGGCTCACGGTGGTGATGCTGCCGCCATATTGATATTTGCCCGGGCGCATCACGGCTCCCTTTGCCTCCACCATATTCGTGTAGCGGTTGAGCGTGGAGTCCACCGCCACGGAGTCGCCGTCGCACATGTGGAAGTCGGCGCGGCTGTACTCGTCGAGCGAATATACCGAGAAGCGTCCGCCCTTCTTGCGCACCACGTGTACCACGTCCTCATAGGCATCGCCTGCAAAGCCGCCGGCATATTTAAGCAGGGTGGCAAGGCTTTCGTTCGACTTCATTTCATACACCATCGGGCGCTTCACCTTGCCCGTGATGTCTACAAGGCAGTCGTAGGCGTCCACCGCAATCACATCGTCCGAGGCGAGCGTCACGTTGCCTTTCAGGTTGCCGTTGAGGATATAGTCGTAGATGTCCACCGTTGAGATCAGCCTGCCGCCGCGATACACCTTGATGTTGCGCAGTGTGCCGATGTCGTTCGTGCCGCCCGCCATGTAGAGTGCGTGGAACACGGTGGCGAATGCCGAGAGCGTGTAGGTACCGGGATTTTGCACCTCGCCCATCACGTTCACGCTGATTGTCTTCGTCTGTCCTACGGTGAGCTGAATGTTCGACCCCGCGTAGTGGCGTTGCATCACGCCCTTCACCCTTTGGTTGGCCTGCGCCACGGTGAGCCCGTTCACGTTCACCGGGCCGCACCCCTCAATCGTGATAGTCCCTTCGGGCGACACGGTGGCTGTGACGCTCTGCTCCGATGCGCCCCAAATGTCGATGAAAACGGCATCGCCCGGTCCGAGGCGGTAGTTCTGCGGAATGGCCACGTTCATGTCGCTCTCGAACGTAAGGCTCTTATTGTTAAAGATGTTGCGGCCGAACACTTCTTTCCCATTCTTCCTGTCCCGTTTATAGTCCTGCTCGTAGGGGAGCATCATGTCGAGCGTGTCAGGCAGAATAAAGTCGAAGGCATCGGCATACTCGTCCATTTCCTGCTCTTCGTAGCGCCTGCGCTGAAAGTCGTTCATCTCGCTCTTGTTGGCGCGTTTCCTGTTGCCCGCCGTCTGCCGCTGCTTGAAGTATTTGTTCGTTTCGGCGTTGTCGGAGCGCCTGGTCTGCCCGTTGTTCTGGCGCATGCGGTCTATGGTCTGCGAACCCTCGATATTGCGTCCGCCCACCACGTTGTTCTTGTTCTGCTTTTCGTATTTTTCGCGAATGCGTCGAATGTCCTCCACGCTCACGCCGCGCTCGATGAGTCTCTTAAAAATCTCTTCGCGGGGCGTGCCTTTATCGTTTTCCTTGACGACAAATTCCATAATCTGGCTGTCCGTCATCGGCGACTGCGCCAAAGCCTCGCCAGTGAAAGTGAAGAAGAAAAGAAGCAGGGCGAGACATGCTTTGCCCAATGCCGGCTTGTGGTTCACCGCTTGTTGTGTCATTCTTATGATGTTAGATGTATTCATTCCGTATATATATAATATTGTGTATGCCTTTGCTGAAATTTACTGCAATATACATTTCTGCCTTTTAGATAAACGCGAAAAGCAGCGCGTTATTGTCCGAATTTTATGCCAAAAGGGCATTTGCAGCGCACAAAGTTACAAAAATAATAACATCTACGCGGAAAGCGGCCAACCCAACCTTGTTGAATTGACCGCTTTCATTAGTCTTTTTCGTCAAAATTGCGCCTTACGTTATCCAAGTGGCTTTTACGTAGCATAGCCCCCACACATGAAACAATATTATGCTTCATAGTTGGCTTTGAGGTGATTTAATTAAAAAAGTTCCATGAAATACCAAAACGAATGATACGGAGGTTCATCGGATAATGGGGCGCGAGGAAAGGCATGCCCGAACCGGCAGAGCCGTTCACGTGTGAAGCCATGACATAAAAGCGCGTGCGCTTGAGGTGGAAGTTGGCGTAGACGTTGATGATGGGATAGTTACCGAGTTTGATGCGCTCCGCCTCGTCCTGCAAGGCGAATTGGCCGATGATGGGCGAATAGGTTGGGGCGTAGTATTTGGTGAAATAGCGCACGTCGCCGCCGATTTCCGTGCTGAGCACCTTGGCAATCTTGAATTTGAGGTAAAGATTGCTGTAAACGTTGAGCATGGGCAGCGGCAAGATGTCTTCGTTCGACGAACGCTGATACGTCACTTCGTTCTCCCAGTTGATCACGCCCCAATGGAAGTCTTGGCTGATGGAGGCCTCGGTGACGCGCAGGTTTTTCGTTGTCTGTATCGGCTGGACGCTATGCCGGTAGAGGCGCAGTCCGTCTTCATCGCTGTAAGGTTCGAGCGTTTCGGCAAAGGTGGTGTAATTCTGAATGGTTTCGAAGTGGAAACTGAGGCGGGTGTCCTTATACTTCACCGCGCCGCCGATGCGCGTGCGAAACTCCATGTCGAGCGACTTGTCCCAAGAGGCGTTGCGGCCGTGGAAATGCTCGTAGAAGAAAGAGGGCTGCTCGTTGCGCACATAGCCGTCGGCTATGATGTGAAGCGTGTCTTTTAAGAAAGGAATATTGAGCGAGGCATCGCCCTCCACGTTAAACTCTCCCCACTCCTTGCCCGTGGTGCGCAGTTCGCCGAGCACGTTGTAGCGCACAATCTTGGCTTCTCGCCGCAACAGCTGCGCGCCTACGGTGAAGTAGTTTCTAATGGTCTTTGCCGACTCGTGGGCAGACGATGGGAGCGTGTAGTGCTGCAGCTCGTGCTTGGCAAAGAGGCGCAGCCCCATCACCATCCATTTGTTGAATCCCTCGTGCAGGTCTATGGCCACGGTGTTGGCGATGTTGAGGTATTTGATGCGCTCGTCGGTTGTGGCAATCGGCCAGTAAAAGTCACGGAAATAACCCTCGTCAGCCGTCCCGGAGGCCGAGGAAATGAAGCGGCGGTTGTTGTGGTCGGCGCGGAAGGTGTGGATTACAGATGAAACGGGCACGAACTCCTGTGTAAGTGTGATGCTGTCGGCTTCTTCCTCGTCAATGTCTGCTGTATCGGACTTCGCAAACGTTTTGGCAGAGTCGGCGGCGGCGAGCAGTTTCGCGCTGTCGGCGGCAAGGCTGTCGGCGGGCAGTTTCATCAGGTTTTTCATACCCAAGATAGATTTCACCCTGTCGCTCCTGACGATGTTGCCGTTTTGGTCGCGGTAGCGGTTGAAGCCGATGTTGTAGCGGTGCGTGAGGAAGAAGGAATTGACGTTGAGTTTCGTCACCGCCCGCGTGAGGTTGACGGGCATGTCCGCTGTGCCGTATTTCGTAGGGAAGTTTTCTGGGTTGGTGATGTACTCGTCGTTGTCGATGCCGCCGTTCTCTGCGTTCTTCACGTGGTTGGCATAGTAGATGAGGTGTGCGTCGTAGCGGTCGTCGCGGTAGGAGGCAAACACCGCGCCGTTGAGGTGCGCCGTGGACTGCCGCTGATAGTAGCCGCGGCCGTAGAGATAGTCGAGTTTGAAGCCCACGCCAAATTTCTTGCCGGCGTTCACGCCGAAGAGGGCGGAGATGCGGTCTTCGCCGTTTGTCTTGTTGCCGCAGCTGTGGTAGGTGAGATTGGTGAAAGGCGATTTTGTGTTGGTAAAAAGATATTCGTCCGGCTCT
>JBJEAH010000086.1:0-13567 GCA_051868815.1 Alloprevotella sp. | reverse complement strand
ATATAGGAAAAGGGGAATTGCGACTGCAAAAATACGGAATAGAAAACAGATTTTCCTTATTTTTTTGTTACTTTTGTGGTATTAAAACTGCTAAACGATGCTCAAAAAGATAACGCCCGCTCATTTTATCCTCTTTTTCGTCTTTATTGTTTGTGTGCTATTGATTGTGAAGTGTGTGCGCCCCGACATTGCGCAGCCTCGGCGGATTGCAGAAGCGCAGCCCGAAGAAGAGGCGATGGCGGCGGAAGCAGAAAGAATAATTCCCAACGATACGATTGGTTTGCAGAGCCTCCATGTTGATTCGCTGCTGATGCGTGCGCGCAGGCCCTATATATTAATAAATGAGAAGGGCGAGCCGGTGAAGAACCGCGTGACGAGCGTGCGCCGCTTTGAGGACGCTTTCCCCGACCTCAACGATGTGCAGCTGGCCACGGCGCAACGCCTCGGACTGCCCGATGCCATAGAAAACCGCGACGAGGCGGTGCACAAGATGCGCGAGCTGGTTTACGTGGGCGACTGCCCATTTTATACGATAAAGCCTTTGCACCACTCTATTGCCTATCTCGTGCCGCGTGCCGCGCGGCTCTTGGAAGAAATCGGGCGCAGCTTTATGGATTCGCTCGCTACAAAAGGCTATCCCCTGCACAAAATGACCGTTACCTCCATTTTGCGGACAAAAGAAGACGTGCGCCGCCTGCGCAACGTGAACCGCAATGCCTCGGAGCAAAGTTGCCATCAGTACGGCACTACTTTCGATATTTCCTACAACCATTTCCAGCGCGTGCAAGACCCCGATGCGCCCGAGCAGCCGCAGACGTGGGGCGTGACACTCAAATCTATTTTGGCGGAGGTGCTGGAAGACCAAAGGGAACTGGGGACTTGCTACGTGAAATACGAATACAAGCAGTCGTGTTTCCACATTACGGCGCGGTAGCCCGCTGCTCCTCCGGCCAATTCACCAGATAAAGCCTGTCTGTCGTGCGGGTGAAGGCCGTGTAAAGCCAGCGGAGATAGGAAACGCCGAGTGCGTCGGGCGGCAGATAGCCCTGATCGATAAAGACGCGTTGCCACTGTCCGCCCTGCGCCTTGTGGCAGGTCACGGCATAGGCATATTTTATTTGCAAAGCATTATAATAGGCATCAGAACGGAGCGCTTTCATGCGCTCCTTTTTTGTAGATATATGCGCATAGTCCTCGAGCACCGCCTCATAGAGCCGGCGGCTTTCGTCGGCGGTGAGCGCGGGGGCTTCCGACTGCAAAGTGGAGAGCAGCACGCGGCAATCGAGTTCCTGGCCGTCGTAGTCGGGAAAGCGCAGCGTTACGTCGGCAAAGCGAAAGCCGTATTGCTCATGCACGTTGCGCACGGCGAGCACTTCCGCCACGTCGCCGTTGGCGATAAAGGAGAAAGGCAGGCTTTCGCCCTTGGGCAGAGAGGCGGCCGCCGTTTCCGGCCAGTGGTAATTGTTTTTCACCGCCATGATGAGGTCGCCGCGCGAGAGTTCCTCCTCGCGGTAGAAGATTTGCGAGCGGATACCGTTGTTGTAAACGTTGGCACGCTTGTTGGAGCGCGTCACGACAATCACCTCGTCTGCACCGAATTGGTCGTAGTCGCTCACCAACGCCTCAATAAGTTCGTCGCCCGGCAAAAAGCGCACCTCGCCGCTTGCGCTTCCCGCAAGGCAAGGCAGGGCATCGGGGTTTTCGGCAATCATCTGCCGCAGATGCGTGGCACCGGCCAGCACTTGCGAGGCATCGTCCTGCCGCACCACGTCCGTAAGGTCGGCACTGCCCACCGTCATTCCCATTCTTCTGAAAACATCGTCCTGCAAAGCCGGGCTGCCTGCCTCGCCCACGGGCGGCAGCTGCGCCGTGTCGCCCACCATAATGAGGCGGCAACCGTTGTTCCCGCCGTAAACGAAGCGCAGCAAGTCGTCGAGCAGCTGCCCCGTGCCGAACACGGATTCTGAAAAACTGCCTTCGCCCGAGGCTATCATAGAAGCCTCGTCCACAATAAAGAGCGCGTTTTTCAGACTATTGAAACCGAGCGAAAAGCGCGTGTCTTCGCCCTTAAAGGTCTCTTGACGGTAAATAAAGCGATGGATAGTGTAGGCAGGATGCCCGGCATAAAGCGAAAACACCTTGGCGGCCCTGCCCGTGGGCGCAAGCAGCACGACGGGGCGTTGCAACTTCTTCAGCACGCGCACCAATGCCGCCACCAGCGAAGTCTTGCCAGTGCCGGCGTAGCCGCGCAGAATAACGAGGGCGTTGGCACAGGGTGTGAGCTGGAAGCGTGAGAGCAAACGAATGGCACGGGCCTGCGATGGCGTAGGCTCGTGCCGTAGTTCTTCTTTTATGAGCTGCGAAAAAAATTGTTCAAGCACAGATGTCAGAATAAGAAATTCCTGAAATCGTTGAACAGGGCAAATGCCATGAGCAGCAGCAGGAGCGTCATGCCCACGGTCTGCGCCCGCTCCATGAACTTGTCGCTCGGTTTGCGGCGCGTGATGACTTCGACCAGAAGGAAGAACACGTGGCCGCCGTCGAGCGCGGGAATGGGCAGGATATTCATAAATGCCAGCATCAGGGAGATAAACGCCGTGAGTTCCCAGAATCGTTGCCAGTCCCACACTTTGGGGAACATGCTGCCGATTGCGCCGAAACTGCCCACGCTCTTCGCGCCTTCTGCCGTAAAGACGTATTTCAGGTCGTCCACGTAACCCGTCAGCACCTTCCAGCCATGGATAGCGCCGGCGGGGAAACTTTCAAAGAATCCGTAGGTGCGCGTCACGCTTTCGTAGCGCGTGGCAGTGGGAATGTTCCAGGCGATGCCGAGCATATAGTCCTTGCCGAGCTGCACGTTGAGGGTATCGGTTGCGCCCGTTGCGGCACGGCGCACCACGAGCGTGGCTTGCCGCATCTTCAGGCTGTCGGCCGCGCTGCCCTGCGCCAGTACGTCGGCAATCGAGCCGCGCACGACGGCATACTCGTTCCAGGTGCCGAACGCCTTGCCGTTGTAGCCTATCAACTCGTCGCCGGCGCGGATGCCTGCCTTGTCTGCCACGCCGCCCGCCGTGACGCTGTCGATGCGCGAGGGCATCAGCACTTCGGCAAAGCGCGGCTGGTCTTTCAGCATTTCTAAAAGACTAAGGTCGCCGGGCAGTGCAAAGGTCACCTCTTTGCCCTCGCGCAGCACCGTCACGCTGTGTGCTTCGCTGATGGCGCGAAACATGTCGCCGTCCATACGCTCGAGTTCCACGGCATCTGTGCGCAGGGGAATGTCGCCGTCGCGGAAGCCGACCGACTGTGCCATTTCGTTGTATTTCAGTCCGTCCGTCATGTTGCGCAGCGGCACGTAGGTGTCGCCCCAAGTGAAAAGTATCATGGCGTAAATCACCAGGGCCGTGATGAAATTCACAAGCACGCCGCCAATCATGATAAACAGCCGCTGCCACGCCGGCTTGGCGCGGAACTCCCACGGCTTTACCGGCTGCTTCATCTGCTCCGTGTCCATCGACTCGTCAATCATGCCCGAGATTTTCACATAGCCGCCGAGGGGCAGCCAGCCGAGGGCGTAGGTCGTGTCGCTTTTCTTGGGCTTGAACTTAAAGAGCGTGAACCAAGGGTCGAAGAAGAGGCAGAACTTTTCTACCCTCACCTTGAAAATTTTGGCAAACAAGAAGTGCCCGCCTTCGTGCAAGACGATGAGCAGCATGAAACAGAGGATAAGTTGCAGGGCGCGGATAAAGAATATTTCCATTTTTCGTTACAAGATTTTTAGAAAAGGGTTTGGGCGATGCTGCGTGCCTCGGCATCGCAGGCAAAAAGGTCGTCGAGTGAAGGATTTGTGATAAAAGAGGCTTTGGAAAGCGTTTCCCCGATGATACGCGGCACGTCGGTAAACCCGATGCGCCCTTCGCGGAAGGCGAGGTTGGCAATCTCGTTGGCGGCATTGAGGACGCAGGGCGCGTTGCCGCCGCGCGCGATGCTTTCGTAGGCCAGGCGCAGGCAGGGAAAGCGGTCGGGGTCGGCCGGCTCGAAGTGCAGCGTGCCGAGCTTGAAGAGGTCGAGCCGCTGCTCGCTCACGGCAATGCGCAGGGGGTAGGAGAGGGCGTAGGCAATGGGCAGACGCATGTCGGGCACACCGAGCTGCGCTTTGACAGCTCCGTCTTCAAATTCCACGGCAGAGTGCACGATGCTCTCGGGATGCACCACGACTTCGATATCCTCGGGCGCGATGCCATAGAGCCAGTGCGCCTCGATCATTTCAAAGCCTTTGTTCATATAGGTTGCCGAGTCGATGGTGATTTTCGCGCCCATGGCCCAGTTGGGGTGCTGCAACGCCTGCGCGGCGGTCACGCTGCGGAGCTGTTCCTTTGAGAACGTGCGGAACGGGCCGCCCGAAGCCGTGAGCAGGATTTTGCGAATGGGGCTTTCCTCGCCGACAATACATTGCAGAATGGCGGAATGCTCGCTGTCCACGGGCAGAATGGCCACGCGGTGCTCCAAAGCGAGGCGGTTGATGATTGCGCCCGCCACGACGAGCGTTTCCTTGTTGGCGAGGGCTATGGTCTTGCCAGCCTTGATGGCTTCCACCGTGGGGCGCAAGCCTGAAAAGCCCACCATGGCCGTAAGCACTACGTCGATGTCGCTGGAAGTGACCACCTGGCTTATGGCATCGGCGCCGGCATACACTTTAATCGGCAAATCCGAAAGCGCTTCCTGTACAATATTATATTGTGCGTCGTCGGCAATCACCACCGTGTCGGGCTTGAAAGCGCGTGCCTGCTTGATGAGCAGTTCGGCGTTACGGCCGGCCGTGAGCGTGTGCGCCTCGAAAAGGTCGGGGTGGCGGCTGATTACGTCGAGCGTCTGCGTACCTATGGAGCCGGTGGAGCCTAAGACGGCAATCTTTTTTGGGGACATATATATAATGTGTATTGTGTTGCGCCCGCCGCTATTTATTCAGTTCCACCAACCCGTCGGGCAGGTGCAGGGTGAGCGTGCGTTTCTTCAAATTGAAATCTACGAGGAAATCGTCGTGATAGGGCAGGATCAATTCTTCGCCGTCTTCTTTTTCGATGTAAAGCAAAACGTTGGCCGACGACTCGTCCACACCTGTGATTTCGCCCAAAGCCCCGGCGCGGTCATCGCGAACGCGGAAACCCGTAAGAGCCTTGTATGAAGACAGCTCAAAACCGTCTTCCTCCTCATCGGGCAGGGCTTCGAGCGGATAGTACACCTCGCGCCCCACGAGCCGCCGCGCCTTGTCTTCCGTATCAATATCTTCAAAAGAGAAAATTGCGGTTTCCTTATTCTTAAATCCGTATTCCTCCCAGAAGAAAGGCACGAGCAGACCGTCCATATCCAAGAAAAGATAAGGCGAATCGCCCCGGTCGAACGCGTCGTCGGTGAAGCGCAGCTCCACCTCGCCTTTAAGGCCGCGGATGCGCGTGATGCGCCCAATGTGGAAAGTATCGTTTTTGTCGATCATGCCTCGCAGCGTTTGATGTTTGCGCCGAGACTTGTGAGGCGTTGCTCGATGTTTTCATAGCCTCGGTCAATCTGTTCGATGTTGTCGATGCGGCTCACGCCGTCTGCGCTCATGGCGGCGATGAGCAGGGCGATGCCGGCGCGGATATCCGGCGACACCATGCGCTTCGCCCTGAGCCGCAGGGCGTTGTCGTGGCCGATGACCACGGCGCGGTGCGGGTCGCAAAGTATGATTTGCGCACCCATTTCGATAAGCTTGTCCACGAAGAACAGGCGGCTCTCAAACATCTTTTGGTGGAACAGCACGGAGCCTTTCGCCTGCGTGGCCACCACAAGCAGCACGCTCAGCAAGTCGGGCGTGAGGCCCGGCCAAGGCGCGTCGGCGAGATTCATAAACGAACCGTCGATAAAGGATTCTATCTCGTAGTGGTCCTGGCGCGGAATGTAGATGTCCTGTCCCTTCTGCTCCATCTGCACGCCGAGGCGGCGGAACGATTCGGGGATCAGCCCGAGGTCGGCGGCTGCCGCGCCGCTAATGGTAAGTCCGTCGCCCACCATGGCCGCCATGCCCATGAACGAGCCTATTTCAATCATGTCGGGCATAATCGTGTGGGTCGCGCCGTGCAGGCTGCCCGTGCCCGTAATGGTGAGCAGGTTGGAGGCGATGCCGCTGATATTTGCGCCCATGGCGTTGAGCAGGCGGCAGAGCTGCTGAATGTAGGGTTCGCAGGCGGCGTTGTAGATCGTGGTCGTTCCCTCCGCCAGAACGGCCGCCATGATGATGTTGGCAGTACCTGTCACGGAGGCCTCGTCGAGCAGCATATAAGTGCCTTTCAGCTTGTCGGCTGTAATGGAGTAGCGTCCTGCGGTCTCATCGTAAGAGAATTGCGCCCCGAGTTTATTCAGTCCGAAGAAATGCGTGTCGAGCCGCCGGCGGCCAATCTTGTCGCCGCCCGGCTGCGAAAGCAGGGCGCGGCCGAAGCGTGCCGTGAGCGGGCCGAGCAGCAAGATGCTGCCGCGCAGCCGCGAGCAGCGTTGCAGAAACTCCGGGCTGGACAGATATTCGAGATTGACGTCTGCGGCGCGGAACGTATAGTCGCCCGCGCCGTTCTGCGTCACCTCTACATCGATGTCGCGCAACAGCTGGATCAGATTGTTTACGTCGAGAATGTTCGGAATGTTCTTGATGCGGACCGGCTCGGAAGTGAGCAGCGTGGCGCAGATCACCTGCAAAGCCTCGTTTTTCGCGCCTTGCGGCGTGATGCTCCCCGTCAGGCGGTGTCCGCCCTCAATGATGAATGATGCCATTGGCTGGTAGGTAATGATTATTTCCCTTCTTTCCCTTCTTGTTCCGCTGCTCGCGTATTTCCATAAGGCGCATGCCGGGACGCGAAAAGTCCGGGGCCAATGCTCCCTCGGTGTAGGCGGCGATGTCGCGCGCCACCTTGGCGTCTTCCACGCCGTCGCCTTTCCATTCGGCAAGGCTGCGCTTCATGCGTGTGCCCACCTGCCGCACGAGTTGGCGGCGCTGCGCCGTGTCGGGCATTTTGGGAAGCGACTTCACGGCCTCCTCAATGAGGTGTCCGTAATGCCGCCACTTAATTTCGTGGCCGGGGTAGGAGAGATGCGGTTTTGCCTTCTCCTCATTGCAGCGCGTAACGGGGTAGGGGTAGTCAATGTCGAGCTGATAGTTTGCCATGAATGCCAGATGGTCCCAAAGTTTCCGGCGAAAGTCGGGCACGTTTTTCATGCCCGGGTTCACGCCCGCCATCACCGTGATAATGGCTTTGGCATAGGTTTGCCGCTCGTTTCTGTCGGCGATAGTCAGCGCGTGGTGCACCATGTCCTGCACCAGCCGCCCGTATTCGGGCATTGCGAGGCGTTCGCGCGTGGAATTGTAGTCCATATATATAATATTGTATATGGGGTAGGAAAATTAGAAAAGGCTTTTGGGCTTCGTAGCCACAAATTCCTTTAAGTAGAAAGGTTCGAAATAGGCAACGTCCTCCGTCTTGCCCTGCGCCAGCCGGCGTTCGGCGAGCGGCATCATGTTTTTCGCCAAAGGATGTATGCCTTCGATAAAATGGGCATTGGGGTGCGTGAGGACTGCCTTGCATTTCTCCGCGCCGTTGCCGAAGAAATACACGGGGCGTTCGTCAAGAAATTCCTTGTAACTCTCTTCCGTCACAATGTCTGCCCCGGTGGGGCGCAACTCTTTGAGGGCGCGGTCGTAAACGGCGGCATAGACCTCCATGCGCCGCGCGTCGATCATCGGGCAGAGCAGCGCCTCGTCGGGCAGTTCGTCGTGGTAGAGCAGCACAGGAACGGCCAGCGTTTGCAGCGTAGGCACGGAGAGCAGCTTTGCGCCGCGCCCCATGCACACACCCTTGGCAGTGCTCACACCGATACGCAGCCCGGTGTAAGAACCCGGGCCGCAGCTCACGGCAACGGCATCGAGGGGAATGGCATGACTTTCGGCAAACGACAGGGCTTCGTCGACAAACGGCGCAAGCACTTGCGCGTGCGAAGGCCCTTCGAAATCGGTCTTGTCAAAAAGGCACATTCCGTCCTGCGAAACGGCGACGGAACACACCTGCGTGGAGGTTTCAATATGCAGAATGCACGACATTGTCACTATATAGTAAGATAATTATGCTGCAAACTTACGCAAAAATACCCTAACAGCCGAATTTTTGCCACACAAAGGCGCATTTGCATCTAAGAAACGCGCCTTGTTGGAATTATTCAAAGGGTTTTGGAAATTTTCCATAAATGCCGCTTGCTTTATTTGAAGTTCGGGAGGGTAAGATAATAGCGGCGACCTGCATATTCTGCAAGCCGCCGCTATTTATTTTGTCGGTGCGCTATATTACTGCTGCTGGTTCGTATTGGTCAGCGTTGCGCCCTTGTATTGGCCGGTAAGGGCTTCGAGGAAGCTCTTTACCTTTGCGATTTCTTCGGGCTTCATCGTGCGACCCACCTGATACTGTGCCATCATCTCAATCGCCTTGTCGAGCGTAGGCACGCTGCCGTCGTGGTAGTACGGCCAGGTGAGGGCTACGTTGCGGAGCGTAGGCGTTTTGAAGCGGTAGCGGTCGCGCTCGTCCTTGGTCTGTGCCCAGCGGCCGTTGTCGGCATCCGTCAGGCCGGACTTGGCGTTGATTTCGCGGTCTTTGAAGTAGTCGGCACGCTTGCCCATGAGTTCGTACGACAGGCCGCCCATGTTTACGCCGGCGTGGCAGGTGGCGCAGTTGTATTCCTTGAAGAGGGCATAACCTTCCACTTGTTCGGGGGTCATAGCTTCCTTGTCGCCTTTCAGGTAACGGTCGAAGGGAGAATTGGGCGTGATGAGCGTTTTCTCGTATTCGGCGATCGCTTCCGTAATGGTGGCTTCGCTAAGTCCTTCGGGATAGACAGCTGTAAACATCTTCACGAAGTCTGCGTCCTTGGCCAGTTTGCCGGCAATCTCATCAAATGATGCCGAACCCATTTCTACGGGATTCAAGGGAGGACCTCCGGCTTGTGCGGCGAGGGTTGCGGCGCGACCGTCCCAGAACTGCACGAAGTTGAAGCAGGCATTGAACGATGTGGGAGCATTCACGCCGCCCTTCTGTCCGTCGATGCCTTCGGAGTACTGCTTGTTGTCAACGCCGGCCGTGGTTACGGCGTGGCAGGTGGCGCAGGAAATGGTGCCGTCGCCCGAGAGGCGCGTGTCGTGATAGAGCAGTTCGCCAAGTGCCACCTTGCGGGCGTCTACGGCAACGCTGTCGGGAATGGGGCGAACGGGTTCGTTCTTAAATTCCTCGGCGGCCAGTTCGTTGGGGTAGAACTTGGCGCGGTGTTCCTTCACCCAGGCGAGGGCGCGCTCCGTCTTCGTGGAGGTGAGCGACGAACCCCAGTGGGCGATGTAGTACTGGAAGAGGGGCATCGTGCCGTCGGCGATGGCTTTCTCCACCTTTGCGAGGTCCACTTCGTTCACGGCTGTGCCGTTGGCAATGGCCTGCATCATCGGAGCGATGTCGAAAGCCTTGTAGCCTTCTTCAACGTCCTTCTTGATAAGGGTTTTGGCGATGGGGAAATCGGCATAGAACGGCAGGTCGGGGTTAGCCGTGTGACAGAACACGCAGCCGCCGTCGTTCATGATTTGCGTCATTTGCTCGTCGAGCGGCAACGCTTCGTCGGGGGCTTGGTTCACGGCGCGGTAAGTCACGGCCAGTCCCACCAACACTACTGCGCCGCCAATTAGGATTTTGCTTGACTTTTTCATAAGCGGTAGTTGTTTAATGAAGGGTTATTGATAGATTGTTTGAGATGCGTTATAAGGGATTTCGCCTCAGGTCTCACGAGTAGGGGCGTTTTGCAAAACGCCCGGAAGATGGTTGACTCGATGTTATTGAGCAATGCTGCGCACACGGCGGGCGTTTTGCAAAACGCCCCTACTCGTGTCCCCCGATAGTTCGGTCTTTTATTAAGACTTTCTTCTTTATTCCATATAGCTGTGCATGCTTTCTGCGGCAGCGGGGAGGTAGTTCACGCCGTACCAGCACATTTGCAGCAACAGGAAGCCGATGATGAGGCAGGCGTAGGGCAGGCGATGCGCCACAGGCCCGGTCGCGGGGCGCAGGCGGCAGTGCAAGTAGGCGAGGTAAACCGCCCAAGTGGCGGCTGCCCACGTTTCTTTCGGATCCCAGCTCCAGTAATGTCCCCACGCCTGCTTTGCCCAGAAGCAGCCCGAGAGCATTCCGAAGGTGAGAAAGGCAAGGCCGATGCGCACCAGTGCGTCGGTGGAGGGCAGATAGGCAGCCTTGCCTTGCCACAGACCGGCAACGGCGAGGAGAAATGCGCAGCCGAAGAGGCTGTAAGAGAACATATACACCGTGACGTGCGGCACAAACCATGCGCTTTGCAGCGCAGGCATCAGCGACTGGTCGTGAATTTCGGGGCGAAGCAGGTTGATGACGATGAACACCGTGGCCACAACGCCCGAAAAGAGGGGCAGCCAGCAATACCCCCAGCGGCGATACACCAGCCAGCCGGAAACGACCATAAACAACGAGTACCACAGGCGCGTTTCGCCGAGCGTGCGCAGCGGCGGACGCTCCAGACCGACCCACAGCCCTGCCACGAAGACACAATATATAATAATGCCTGTCCCTGTCAGCCACAGCGATGCGCTACTCGCCTTTTCGCGATGCAGCAGAGCCACCGCAGCCCCGGCCGTCCATAGCAGGACGGCGGCAATCGAGAAGGGAAGAAAATGCGTCCAAGTCATTGCTTTGCCTTTGTTTTAGATAAGAGCATTCCTCCAACGCCAAACAGCAAAAGCGTTATGCCTAAGCATATTGGTACTTGCCACGGCTGACGCACAATTTGCAGCACGCAGTAAGCAGTTTCGTTGTCGGCGGCGTTATGGTCGTAACTCACGAGATAGAGTTTGTCCTGCCAAGTGGCGGCGTGCGGATGGTTCACAGAGAGCACCACGCGCTCGCCGTCTAAACTGACGGCAGCTTCATACTGCACCACGGAATTGTCCGCTTCGCTACGCTCCACGCGAAAGTCTTTAAGTTCGACGGCATAAGGCAGGGCGTTGATGCGTCCCTTCTTGTCGTAGGCCGTCCGTGTGTCCTGTCCGCGCACGGCGATGCAGCGCAAATCCTTCATATCCGCGCTGCCCAGCAGTCCTGCCACCAACGCCAGCCACAGTCCCGCGTGCGCAGCGATGAATGTAAAGCCCCATTGCCGCACGGGACGGCGCAGGCGATGAATGATGATGAGCGTAAGTTGCACCAAAAGCAGCGCGAGCAGGCCGAGAAAGGGTAAGGAAGTGGCAAACTGCGTCAGCCCCAGGCGGTAGAGCCACCCCGACGACGCCGCATCGGTTTGCGGCACGCAACCGCCCGCCACGCACCAGGCGGCAATCAGGCAAAGCAAGAAGATGGACAAATCCGTACCTCTTAAATCCTTGACCCATTGCTTGTTGCCGTATTCCCGTTCCACTACCGCGCAAACAATAATCATGCCCGCCAAAATAGCAAAATTTAAGGGGAAGGCAAACAGCCTCGGCTCCAAATTGCCGAAGACAATCTGCAATAAGGTTAGGGCGATAACGTATGTAGCCGTCAGTGCTTTCATCTCTGCTGGTGCTTAACCTTGCAAAATTATGAAAAATGTAGTTTTTCACGTAAGCAAAGCAGGTAAAATTTATATTATTCCCCTTAAAAGCCGTCGCAGGCCGCCGCATCGCCTGATTATCCCCGGGCAATTTATTCCTTTCACCCTGAAAAATTTTGCTGTCTTATATGGCATTTTTTACTTTCTGCCAAGAAAAAGTTTGTTACAAAGTTTGTAATAAAAAATATCTTGGCAGATAATGAAAAATATCAAGGAGGAAGGAAATACTTTCAAGGAGAAAGGAAAAATCTTTTAGGCAGCAAAAGTCGGCGTGCTGCGGAGGCGGAGCAAGAGGCATCTATCTGGTTTTTCGCCGAAAGTGTTTTTTTTTACCCCAAAAGTTTTTTTTGTCTGCAAAGTGGCGTTTTTCATATATCAAAATCATTATCTTTGCAGTCGAAACACGGCGAAAGCCTCAAATCCTATACATATTAAATATTATAAGAGGCTGCGTGCGCCTGAAAATAATCAACAAGACATATATTTTCTACAAAAATGAACGAAAGCACTGTGAAACACGGACAACTTTCACAAATCATCGGTCCTGTCGTGGACGTTTGCTTTGAAACAAACGGACAAAATGCCGAGCAAAGCCTGCCCGCCATCCACGAAGCCCTTGAAGTGGTTCACCCCGACGGACGTAAAATTATCCTCGAAGTGCAGCAGCACATCGGTGAGGACACCGTGAGAACCGTTGCCATGGACAATACCGACGGCCTTAGCCGCGGCTTGAAAGCCACACGCCTCGGAGCGCCCATTTCCATGCCTACGGGCGACCAGATTAAGGGACGTATGCTCAATGTGACCGGCGACGTGATCGACGGCCTCAAAGCCCCCGACCGCAGTCAGGGTTCGACGCCAATCCATCGCGAGCCGCCTAAGTTTGAAGACCTGAAAACCAGTAGCGAAGTGCTGTATACGGGCATCAAGGTTATCGACCTGCTCGAACCCTATGCCAAGGGCGGAAAAATCGGACTGTTCGGCGGCGCAGGCGTGGGCAAGACGGTGCTCATCATGGAGCTGATCAACAATATTGCCAAGGGGCACGACGGTTTCTCCGTATTCGCCGGCGTGGGCGAGCGCACCCGCGAGGGTAACGACCTGCTGCGCGAAATGATTGAGAGCGGCGTAGTGCGCTACGGCAAGGAATTTACCGAGGCCATGGAGCGCGGCGAATGGGACCTCTCCAAGGTGGACTACGAAGAAGTGGCGAAGAGCCAGGCCACGCTTGTTTACGGGCAGATGAACGAGCCTCCCGGAGCACGCGCCAGCGTGGCACTGTCGGGCTTGAGCATAGCAGAGTCGTTCCGCGACGCAGGCGCAGCCGAGGGTAAGGCAACCGATATCCTTTTCTTCATCGATAATATCTTCCGTTTCACTCAGGCCGGCTCCGAGGTGTCTGCACTGCTCGGCCGTATGCCTTCCGCCGTGGGCTATCAGCCTACGCTGGCCAGCGAAATGGGTGCGATGCAGGAGCGCATCACGTCGACGAAGAACGGTTCTATTACCTCCATTCAGGCCGTTTACGTGCCTGCCGACGACTTGACCGACCCCGCGCCCGCCACGACCTTTACCCACTTGGATGCCACCACGGTGCTGAACCGTAAGATTACGGAACTGGGTATCTATCCCGCAGTTGACCCGCTCGATTCTACATCGCGCATTCTCGATGCCAATATCATCGGCAAGGAACACTACGACTGCGCACAGCGTGTGAAGAAGATCCTTCAGAAATATAAGGAGTTGCAAGACATTATCGCCATTCTCGGTATGGACGAACTCTCCGACGAAGACCGCCTCACCGTGAACCGCGCCCGCCGCGTGCAGCGTTTCCTCAGCCAGCCCTTCACCGTGGCCGAGAAGTTCACGGGCGTGAAAGGCGTGATGGTGCCTATCGAAGAGTGTA
>JBJEAH010000085.1:0-13567 GCA_051868815.1 Alloprevotella sp. | reverse complement strand
TAGGCTTCATAGTAATGCTTGATAAAGTGCTTCCACTGCGCTTTGTCGGCGAGGGCGACAGCTTTGCGACGCATGGCATCGCGTTGCTTCTTGTCGGCAAGCAGCACTGTCTCGATGGCGGCAGCAACGCCGTCGGCCACGTCGAAATAATTATTGTCCGTGCGATGCAGCACGGCTACGCCATCGGTAAGCGTGCCTTCATGCCCGAGCACCTGATTGACCCACTGGCCAAAACCCGAAAGGTCGGTCGTGACGCAGGGCGTCTTGAACGCGCAGGCTTCGAGCGGCGTGTAGCCCCAAGGTTCGTAGTAGGAAGGATATACGGCGAGGTCGTTTGCCGAAAGCAGGTCGTAGTAAGGCAGGTTGAAGATGCCGTCGTTGCCTTCGAGGTAGCACGGCACGAGCACTGCCTTCACCTTGCTGCCCTTCTCGTTGTTCAGGCCAAGCGACTTCATCGTGCAGAGAATACGGTCCTCGTTGAGGTTGTAAAGGTCGTGCGTGATGATGGGCAGATTGAGCGGCTCGGTTGCCAGTTCCTTAGAGGCAAGGCGTTCCTGCAAGTCCTTGCGCGGGCCGAAGAGCCAGCACGGCACTTCCATCAGGGCGATAACATTTCCCTTATAGTCAGAGGCTTGCAATTTCTTTTCAAGACGCACCAACGCTTCGAGATATACGTCGAAGCCTTTGCAACGGTAGTCGTTGCGTCCGCTTGTCGATACAATCAAAGTGTCTTCTGCGAGCTGCTCACCCGTAAGGGCGGACACAATATTAATAATACGCGTGCGCGCGAGGCGGCGAGTCTTCGTAAAGGCTGCGCCAACGGGCACGAAGTCATTTTCAAAACCATTCGGCAGCACCGTGTCGGCAGGTTTGTCGAGCAGTTGCTTGCACTCGCGGTCGGTGAACGTGCTTACGGTCGTGAAGCAATCCGCGCCGTGTGCGCTGCATTTCTCGATGCTGTGCTTGGCCTCCATGTTCAACTCGCGGGCCATCTGGTCGCCATTATAGCCGGAGAACCATTCATAAAGTTCCTTGTTGTTGCCTGCTATGGAGCGGCCGATGCTTGTGGCGTGGGTGGTGAAAATAGTTGCCACTTCGGGACAATGCTTCTTGAGGAAAAGCATGCCTAAGCCCGACATCCATTCGTGTGCCTGGTAAACTACGCGGTCGGTCTTCTTGAGGCAATGTTTCACAACCGCTTCGGCGAACTGCCCGGCGGCGTAAGAGAACATCGAAGCCTCGTCGTAGTCGCCATAGGCATTCATAGAGTCAACGCCGAATGCTTCCCAAGCCTCGGCATAAATCTCATTTTTCTTTTCAAAATAGGGGTGAAAATCCACGAGCACGGCAACGGGATTGCCGGGCACGAGCCAGCGGCCGATGCGGCAGGCCACGCCTTCCTTCTCAGCAGCCTTGCGCCACTTAGACAGGAGCTTGGCATCCTCTGCAAAAAGCGGGTTAGCCTTTTCCGGGACCACATCGGGACCAATAAATATAAGATTGTCGTGGAATTGTTCGCCAAGCGTCTTGGCACGGGAGGAGAGAACAGTATAAATACCTCCCACTTTATTGCATACTTCCCAACTGGTTTCAAAAATAAAGTCGGGCGTCAAAGAAACTGTTTCCATTCTTATGCTTTGATATTCGCGTGCAAAGATAATCAAAAAAATAGGAATAAAGCCCTTTACATATATGAGAGGCGCGTTTTGCCTACAAAAAATAACGCGCACCTACGCGTTTTGGAAAGTCAGTTTTACAATTCAATGCCATTAGCGCACTTCTAACGCTCTTCTTTCAATCTTTCCTCTGCTGCCAGAAAGGCTTTCTGCCAATCAGTGTTCAGACAAAAAGGCGTGATTTCACCGCCGGCATTTATGAAAGACATCGTGGTCTCCGTGTCTGGGTCGTTGAAGAGCGGATTGGCAACCGACGTTTCCATAAAGAGCACTATGCGGGCGCGGCGCTTGGCCTCGCTGAGACGCTTGGAATTGATGATTTCATCGAAAAAGAGCGTGAGAAACTCGGAAAGGAAATAGGCCTGCGTGTCGAGGAACTGCGCCGTGACGGAATCGTTCTGCTCAAAAGCCTTTGATTTCAGATAGATCAGCGCGGTGCGCTTGAACTGCGCAATTTGCGTCTGCGTATATGGGCTGGTCGGCGTATTGACAATGCGCGTGGCATTGCCAAGCACCATGTTGTAAATATCTTGCGCGTTCACGGTAAGCGAGCAAGAAAGGAAAGTTATGGCGAGTAATATGCGTGACATAATTGCAAGTATGAACTAATTTTCTGAAATAGGGTTCGCGCCCCTGCGCCCCGTGCTCACGCGGTCGGCATTGGCGCGGGCGAAGGCCGCCCACGAGTGTGCCGATGCGCCCGAGGCGGGCTGCGGGCGGGAGGTTTGCAGAAAGTGGCAATAGGCGGCGGCGAGGGCATCGGTGGCATCGAGGAAGGGCACGCTCTCTGCCGCGTCGAGATGCAGCACCTTGCCGAGCATGGCGGCCACCTGCTCCTTTGAGGCCGAGCCGTTGCCCGTGATGGCCTGCTTGATTTTGAGCGGCGCGTATTCGTGGATGGGTACGTCGCGGCTGATGGCGGCGGCAATGGCCACGCCCTGCGCACGCCCCAGCTTGAGCATGCTCTGCACGTTCTTGCCGAAGAAGGGAGCCTCGATGGACAGCTCGTCGGGCAGGAACTCCTGCAAAAGCCTGGTGACCTGCTCGTAGATGCGCCCGAGCTTGAGGTAAACGTCCTTGCAGCGGCGCAGGTCGATCACGCCCATGCCCTTCACCTCCACGCGCCTGCCCTGAATGTGCAGCACGCCGTAGCCCAGCACGTTCGTGCCGGGGTCGATGCCGAGGATTATCTTGTCGAGGGGAGCTTGCGGTGTTTTCATAGGTGGCGGGAGGCGCACGAAGCCAAGTGGAGGGCGGTGCGCTCTAAGTTTCTGCGCAGCAAAATTACGAAACAAGGCAATACGCCGCTGTTATTTTCTGTAAAATTTTCTTATATCAAGATTTAGTTTTACATTTGCATTTCAAACTTTGCTTATAAGACAATATAAATAAACGCGATTTTATTATGAAACGTCTTTTGTTAGTTTTGTGCTGCATTGCGGCACTTTTGCCGCTCACGGCGCAGGCACAGGCCGTTATCAAGTTTGACAAGACCAGCCACGACTTCGGAAAGTTTAAGGAGTCTGCCCCGCAGACTTATTCCTTCGTGTTTACCAACACGGGCGACCAGCCGCTTGTGATCCAGCAGGCCTTTGCCTCCTGCGGTTGCACCGTACCCACGTTTTCCAAAGAACCCGTCCAGCCGGGCGAGAAGGGAAAGATTACCGTGACCTATAACGGCAAGGGCAAATTTCCCGGACATTTCAAAAAGCCCGTAACGGTGCGCTCCAACGCTTCCAACGAGATGGTGCGCATTTATGTTGAGGGAGATATGGTTTCAGAGCAATAAGTCATTCTTCATCCCGATATACCTCCCGATATGAACTCCAACTACTACCTTGTGATTATGGCAGGCGGCGTAGGCAGCCGCTTCTGGCCCGTGAGCAGCGAGGAGCTGCCCAAGCAGTTTCTCGACATTCTCGGCACGGGGCGCACGCTCCTACAACTCACCGCCGACCGCTTCCGCGACATCATTCCGCAGGACAATATATATATAGTAACCTCTGCCAATTACAGCTCAATTGTGAAAGAGCAACTGCCCGAGGTGCCCGCACAGAACATTCTCGCAGAGCCGTGCCGGAGAAACACAGCCCCGTGCATCTGCTACGTGAGCTGGAAGATTAAGAAGCGCAACCCAAAGGCTAACATCGCCGTGGTGCCGAGCGACCACATGGTGACAGACGAGAAACAATTCGCCGAAGCCATTACGCAATCCCTGGAATACGCCGCAGAAACCGATGCTATCGTGACCCTCGGCATTAAGCCAACGCGCCCCGAAACGGGCTACGGTTACATCAAGGCCGACCTTAGCTTTGCCTCTTCACGCAAAAACAATATGTTTCGCGTAGATGCCTTTAAGGAAAAGCCCAACCGCGAGACGGCAGAGTTTTATCTCAAGCAAAGCAGCTATTTCTGGAACTCGGGCATCTTTATCTGGAACGTCAGCACGATTGTCAACGCCTTCCGCGTGTACCAGCCCGCCATGTCGCGCATCTTCGAGGATTTGCTGCCCGTCTACGACACGCCGCAGGAACAGGAAATGATTGACAAACTCTTCCCCGAATGCGAAAATATCTCCGTGGACTATGCCATTATGGAGCATGCCGAGGAAATCTTCGTCTATCCCGCCCGCTTCGGCTGGAGCGACCTCGGCACGTGGGGCTCGCTGCGCGAACAGGTGCAGAAAGACGCTTACGGCAACGCCTGCATCGGGCCGGACATCGACCTCTACGAAACTTACAACTGCATCGTCCATGCCACGGGCGAGAAGAAAGTGGTTGTCCAAGGCTTGGACGGATATGTCGTGGCCGAAAAAGACGGAACTTTGCTCATTTGCAAACTCTCGGAAGAACAGCGCATTAAACTTTTCCATTAAATCGTTTATCTAATTTTCCCTCTCCCTACGCCTCACCGTTAAAGATGCAATCCGAAGCCCGTTTCTGGCAACACGCGATAGAGAATTGGTATGCCGCCAACAAGCGCGAACTGCCTTGGCGCGGCATTGCCGACCCTTATAAGATTTGGGTTTCGGAAATTATCTTGCAGCAAACGCAGGTGGCGCAGGGATGGGCATACTATGAGCGTTTCGTAGCGCGCTTCCCCGACGTGGCCGCGCTCGCCGCCGCCGAAGAGGCGGAGGTGCTGAAGCTGTGGCAGGGACTGGGCTATTACAGCCGTGCCCGCAACATGCATCGCGCCGCCCGCCAAATCATGGAGCAGTGGCAGGGACGCTTCCCGCAAACTTATGAGGACGTGCGCGGGCTGATTGGCGTGGGCGACTACACCGCCTCCGCCATTTGTGCATTTGCCTACAACCTGCCTTGCGCCGCCGTGGACGGCAATGCCTACCGCGTGCTGTCGCGCTGCTTCGGCATCGCCACGCCCATAGATACCACGGCGGGCAAGAAAGAATTTGCCGCCCTCGCGCAGGCTTTGCTCGACAAGGACGCGCCGGGGCTTTACAACCAAGCCCTGATGGACTTCGGCGCAATGCAGTGCACGCCGCAGAGTCCCCGTTGCACCGATTGCCCGCTTGCGGGCAGTTGCGCCGCGCTGGCGGAGGGCAGGGTGGGGGAACTGCCGCGCAAGGCGAAAGGTGCGAAGGTGACCGACCGATACCTATATTATATTGTGTGCCGTGCGGCAGAGCGCGTCTTTATGCATCGCCGCCCCAAAGGCGATATATGGCAGGGACTGTACGAACCGCTCCTCATAGAGAGCGATGCGCCGCTATCGTTCACCGCCTTGCAGCAACGCCTCGCGCAGTTGCTGCCGCCCGCCACGGCGTTGCGCCCCGTGGCTGCCGGCATCACGCACAGGCTCACGCATCGGCGGCTCGTGGCCGACTGCTACGAAGCCCTGCTGCCCGAAGATGCAGAACCGCAGATTGCCGGTTGCAGCCCGTACAGCCGCGATGCGCTGGAAGCACTGCCCGTGCCGCGCCTCGTGGAGAAGATATTGCAAAAAGCATTAGAGAAAACATAAGGTATCACGAGTATGATGAATTATACACTAAAATGATTATGGTATTTACTGCCTGGAAGGCAGTACGGAGCGAAGCGACGATAACCGGGGACGAAGTCCTCGGAGGAGTCTATTGCAATGGTTCTGCCTGGAAGGCAGTACGCCCGTGGAAATGTATATAAGACCTATCCAATGGCGTAGTGCCTTCCAGGCACATCGTCCTTGCTTCTTTATCCGAGGACATCGTCCCCGGTTATCGTCGCTTCGCTCCGTAGTGCCTTCCAGGCACTTATACCTAATTCAATCTACGCGTAGGCCCATCATAACCATACCCCTTAACCACAAAATAACTCCCATGTCAAGAAAGAGAAAGCCCCTTCCCATACTCACCGACATACTCATCACCGACGTCGCCGCCGAGGGCAAGGCCATTGCCAAGGTGGACAACCTCGTTATTTTCGTGCCATACGTCGTGCCCGGCGATGTGGTGGACCTCCAAATCAAGCGCAAGAAGCACAGTTATGCAGAGGCAGAGGCCATAGCCCTGAAAAAGCCCTCCGAACTCCGTGCCAAGCCCTTCTGCAAGCACTTCGGCGTGTGCGGAGGTTGCAAATGGCAATGCCTGCCCTACGAAGAGCAACTCCGTTTCAAGCAGAAGCAAGTTTGGGACAACCTCACGCGCATCGGCAAGATAGAGTTGCCCGAAATGATGCCCATACTCGGCAGCAAGCACGTTGCGCGCTATCGCAACAAACTCGAATTTGGCTTTTCCAACAAAAAGTGGCTCACCTCGGAGCAGGTAGCCTCGGGCGTGCAGTTCGATTGTATGGACGCCGTGGGCTTTCATATTCCCGGCGCATTCGATAAAATTCTCGACATCGAAGAATGTCATTTGATGGATGATATAAACAACCGCCTGCGCAACAGTATCAGAGCATACGCCCTTGCGCACGGGCTGACGTTTTTCGACCTCCGAGAGCAGACGGGTCTGCTGCGCAACATGATGATCCGCACCTCCGCCACGGGCGAAATCATGCTCCTCATGCAGTTCTGCATGCGCGGCGCGGACGACGAGGCGCAGGCAAAAGCGCTCATGGAGCATCTGCACGCTACCTTCCCCGAAGTGACCTCGCTGCTGTATGTGAACAATACGAAGTGCAATGACACGATTGGCGACCTCGATGTCCAGACATACGCCGGCACGCCTTTTATCTACGAAACCATGGAAGGGCTGCGCTTCAAGGTGGGGCCGAAGAGTTTTTACCAGACAAATACCGAGCAGGCCTACGAACTGTATAAGGTGGCGCGCGATTTTGCCGCCCTTACCGGCGACGAACTCGTCTACGACCTTTACACCGGCACGGGCACCATTGCCAATTTCGTGGCGCGGCAGGCGCGGCAGGTGGTGGGCATAGAATACGTGCCCGAAGCCATAGAAGACGCGAAGGTGAACGCCGGGCTCAACGGCTTGGATAACACCCTCTTCTACGCCGGCGATATGAAAGACATACTCACCACCGGCTTCATCGAGCGGCACGGCAAGCCCGACGTAATCATAACCGACCCGCCCCGCGCCGGAATGCACACCGATGTGGTGAACGCCATACTCTTCGCCGCCCCGCGCCGCATCGTTTACGTTTCGTGCAACCCCGCCACGCAGGCTCGCGACCTTGCGCTCTTCGATGCCGACTATCGCGTCACGAAGGTGCAGCCCGTGGATATGTTCCCGCAGACCCACCACGTGGAAAACGTGGTATGTTTGGAAAGAAGATGATTGCTTCCGCCTATCTCACCAAGCAGATGCAGGCTTTCCTCGACGAGCGCAACGCAGAGGGGCTTTTGGCATATTTGCAACGCCTCAGCAATGCGGCGCGGCGCAGCGCCGATGCGCTCTTGGGCGAAGGGCTGCTCGTAGAAATAGAGGAAGAGGCGTTTTGGCTATTCTTCTCGGAAATGGTGAGGCGTGCGCCGAAAGCCTATCTCGGCACTTTTCTCAAAGCTGCCGCAGTGAGGTTGGCGAAAGGGCAGCTTAATGCCGCCAATCCCCTTTTCCTTAAATTTGCCGCCGAAGATGCCACGCCTATCGACCGCACAAAGTGCCTCGATGCCCTTTTGCCTTTGCTCAAAGCACCCGATGAGGCCGAGCGCGTGCTCGATGCCTTCTTCTGCAAAGAACAGAGAACCGCGCCCGGGCGTGCCCTCGCCCTGCTGAAAGTGCCGACCGATGCCTGCAACTATCTTCTTTTCAAGACCATGAAGCAGACCGACGACCTCGTGCTGGTGCGCAAAGTGTGCCTGCGGCTCCTGCAGCGCGGCGGCAGCGCGTCGTTCAACCTTGCCGGTATCCTCGCCGGCTATTTCGGCATACAGTCGCTCCCCGCCGCCTTTTCCCTGAAAATAGAACCTTATCAATATTCGCACCTTGAAGAGTCGTATGGCAATTTCCTGAAATACCTGCGGCAATGACAACGCTATGCAAAATCAAGTAGATTTCTTTTTGTCCGCCCCTGCCGCCGTGCAGATGGGCAAAGCCGGACTGCAAGTCCTGGAAGCCAACGAGGCGATACACAATATATATATAGTAGCCCCCGCGGCCGACGAAACGCTCAGCGGCCTTTTGTCAGAGAAAATTGCGTTGCTTCCCTGCGACACGCTCACCGGCTCGCGCCTGCTGCGCACCGTGATTCCGAAGTGCTGCAGCCGTTATGCCATGTTCTTCCTCTCGTCCCAGCTATTTGTGGCCGGCTATCGCTGCATCGAGCGCTTTGTTCAGGCGGCAGAAGATACGGGCGCGGCGATGGTCTATTCCGACCGCTGCGACGGACAAGGCGCACACCCTGTCATAGATTATCAGGAAGGCAGCCTGCGCAACGATTTCGACTTCGGCAGCCTGTGGCTTGTGCGCACAGACCTGTTGAAAAAATATCCCGAAAGCGACCACCCGCGCCGCCTCCGCTTCGCCGCCTTCTATGCCCTGCGCCTCTTCTTGAGCAGGGAGGGAGAACTTTTCCATATCTCCGAACCCCTCTACACGGAGCAGGAGACCGACCTCCGCGCCAGCGGAGAGAAACAATTCGACTACGTAAATCCCGCGCAGCGGGAAGTGCAACTCGAAATGGAACGCGTATGCACGCACCACCTCAAAGCCGTCGGCGCGTGGCTTGCCCCCGATGAGTTCGACGACCTTCCGCACGACCGCGCCGACTATCCCGTAGAAGCGTCCGTCGTGATACCCGTCCGCAACCGCGCCCGTACTATCCGCGATGCCGTGGAGAGCGCATTGGGGCAGGACGCGCCCTTTGAGTTTAATGTCATTGTGGTGGACAATCATTCCACCGACGGCACAACGGATATTCTTAAAGAATTGAGCGCAGGCAATCCCCGGGTCGTGCATCTCGTGCCCGAGCGCACCGATTTGGGCATAGGCGGCTGCTGGGACTTGGCCGTGCGCTCCGCCGCCTGCGGACGCTACGCCGTGCAGCTCGACAGCGACGACCTTTACAGCGGCACGGACACCCTCGTCCGCATCGTCGAGGCATTCCGCAAGCAAAAGGCGGCCATGGTGATAGGCAGCTACCGTATGGTCAACTTCAACCTCGAAACGCTGCCGCCGGGCTTGATTGACCATAAAGAATGGACGCCCGACAACGGGCGAAACAATGCCCTGCGCATCAACGGCTTGGGGGCGCCGCGTGCTTTCCGCACCGACATTCTGCGCCGCCTCGGCTTCCCCAATACCAGTTACGGAGAAGACTATGCCCTCGGACTGGCCGTTTCGCGCCGCTGGCGCATCGGGCGCATCTACGACGAACTCTATCTCTGCCGCCGCTGGGAGGGCAATTCCGACGCCGCCCTTTCGGTGGAAAAGGTGAACCGCAACAATATCTATAAAGACAGCCTGCGCACCATAGAACTCCGTGCCCGCCGCGCCCTCGTGTCGCTTTGGAACACAGAAGCCACGTCCGACGATGTGCATGATTTTTTCAATCGCCAAATGCAGGTGTGGCCCGAAGTGGCGGAACGCTTCGACGATTTGCGCGATAACATTCAGACGCGTCGTTTCGAGGCGGACGACTATACGCTCGCCGTGCAGTATAACCCGCGCCGCATTATTTCCACCGCCGCAAAAGTCGACAAGCGGCATTTGAAGGAACGTCCCTGCTTTCTCTGCGACAACAATCGCCCTGAAGAGCAAATCGCTTTCCCGCTCGAAGGGCGTTTCCAACTGCTCGTCAATCCTTTCCCCATTCTCCCCGGCCATCTCACCATACCCCTGCGCCGCCACACGCCGCAGAGGCTCGAGGACATGATTGACGGACTGAACAAGATGGCGTGGGAAATTCCCGACTTCATGTTTTTCTACAACGGCGCGCGCTGCGGCGCGTCGGCTCCCGACCACGCGCATCTTCAGGCAGGCTTGCGCGGCGTGGTGCCTATTGAGAAAGATTGGAAGATGTACGAGAACCGCCTCGAAAAGATATATCCCACCGACGGCATGGAAACGGCAGAGCTCGAGGATCTCGGATATACGGGCACAGGAGCGGGGCTGTATCTGCTGCATGGCTATGCCTGTCCCGCCTTTGTGCTGATGGGCGGGCAGCACGACGGTGGACAGTTTCTGCTGCGCAAGCTCTTCGCCGCCCTGCCCGCCGTGGAGAGCAGCGACGAGCCCGACGTGAATATCCTTGCCTGGCGGCAGGCGGGCGGTCCGGGCGATGCCGACGCCGTGGTGATGGTGATATTCCCCCGCCGCAAGCACCGCCCCGACTGCTACTACGCCGCAGGAGCAGGCAACATGCTGGTAAGTCCCGGTGCCCTGGACATGGGCGGCCTGCTCATCACGCCGCGCGAGGAAGACTTTGAGAAAATGACCCTCAAGACGGCAGTCAATATTCTCCGCGAGGTAACCCTCACCGAAAGTGAAACGGCTCAGACTGTGCGCCGCATACACCGCGCCGCCCACTCCGGCACATCGCGCCGCGCCGCTGCGCAGGAGGCCGCCCCAAGGTCGGCTTTCGACGAAGAGCCCGAGGTGAGTGTGGGCATCATGTCAGCCGGGCGCGTGCGCTTCCGCCTCAGCGGCGCGTTCCACGCCAAGGGCGCGTTGCAGACCGGCGAACAGGAAGCGGAATGCCGAGACGGTGCCATACTTTGGAACGGCAACATTTACAGCGAACTCTCTTTCATTCCCGATAGCCCCGATGCCACTTTCACGCTCGAGGGCGTTACCATCGGCAAGAACTTCCACTGGGAGCAGGAGCAGCGGCAAACCTTCGCCGGCCGCCTGCAACTCATCGTGGACGAGGAGAAACTCGTCGTGGTGAACCACATTCCCGCCGAGGAATACCTCACGAGCGTCATTTCCTCCGAGATGAAATCCACCTCTTCGCTCTCCCTGCTCAAAGCCCACGCCGTCATTTCGCGCAGCTGGCTGTTCAGTCAGATGCTGCGCCGACGCGCCGTCGCCCACAAGGGGGCATCGGGCGGTTTCTTCTCGTTCGTGCGCCGCGACGACCAATACGTGCGCTGGTACGACCGTGAGGATCACACGCTCTTCGATGTCTGTGCCGACGACCATTGCCAGCGTTATCAGGGACTGCCTGCCGCCGGCGCAGCCAGCGAGATGTGCCGCGAGGCGGTGCGTGCCACGCGCGGCGAGGTGCTGCTCTCTGAGGGCGAGGTGTGCGATGCCCGATTCTCGAAATGCTGTGGCGGCGTGACCGAGCGTTACGGCACTTGCTGGAACGATGAGGATATCTCCTATCTCCAGCCCGTGCGCTGCGATGGCGAGGGAAACGTCCCCGACCTCACCGATGAGGCAGAGGCGGAGCGATGGATTATGTCCGCTCCCGCGGCCTATTGCAACACGTCCGAAAAGGCTCTGCTCTCCGAGGTGCTCAACGATTACGACCTCACCTCCACGCCCGACTTCTACCGTTGGCAGACCGTTTTGCCGCAAGCAGAACTGGCGGCACGCCTGCGCGAGCGGCTCGACCTCGATTTTGGCGACATCATCGACCTTCAGCCTTTGCAGCGCGGCGCAAGCGGCCGCATTTCTCTGCTGCGCATTGTGGGCAGCAAGTGCAGTCTGTCGCTCGGCAAAGAGTTGGAAATCCGCCGCGCCCTCGGCGAGAAATGCCTGTATAGTTCCGCCTTTATCGTGCGCCGCACCTTCGCCGAAGGCGCACCCGCAGATGCCGTCCCCGCCGCCTTCACGCTCCACGGGGCAGGGTGGGGGCACGGCGTGGGCCTGTGCCAAATCGGCGCGGCAGTGATGGCAGACAAAGGCATCGGCTACAAAGAAATCCTACAACACTATTACGTAGGTGCCGACTTGCAGGCGCTGTATCAGTAGGGGCGTTCTGCAGAACGCCCGCCGTGTGCGCCGCATGGCATTAATCAATAAGGCAATTATCAACCGGGCGTTCTGCAGAACGCCCCTACTCCTACAAAGTATATTCATCAAATAAAAATGTCCCTTCCCCGTACTCCCTGGACCTGGTTGCCCACGCTCTACATTGCCGAAGGCATACCATATATTATTGTCACCGTCGTGGCCACGATTATGTACAAGCGGCTCGGCATTGGCAACGCCGACATCGCGTTTTACACCTCTTGGCTCTATCTTCCGTGGGTCATCAAACCCTTTTGGAGCCCCATCGTGGACGCTTTCGCCACGAAGCGCACGTGGATCATAGCGATGCAGCTCTTCGTCGGCGCGGCCCTCGGCGGACTCGCGCTGACGCTGCCCGCGCCCGGCTTTTTCAAATGGTCGCTCGCCTTTTTCTGGCTGCTCGCCTTCTCAAGCGCGACCCACGACATTGCTGCCGACGGTTTCTATATGCTGGCACTCACGAAGAAAGAGCAGGCCTTCTACGTTGGCATACGCTCCACCTTCTACCGCGTTGCCATCATCGCGGGACAGGGCTTGCTCATCATGCTCGCCGGCACGCTCGAACTGATTTATAAGCCCGCCGTGGCGTGGTCCACCGTGATGCTTGTGGCCGCCGTCCTCTTCCTACTGCTTGCCGCCTGGCATTTCGCGGCTTTGCCCCGCACTGAAATCCTGGCAGAAAGCCCGTGCTCCGCAAACAATTTTACCGGCGACATCGTCAAACCCTTTATCAGCTTTTTCCAAAAGCCCGGCATCGTCTGTGCCTTGGCGTTCATGTTGCTTTACCGCCTGCCCGAGGCGTTTCTCACCAAGATAACGCCCCTCTTCCTGCTCGACAGTGTGGAGAAAGGCGGCCTGGCACTCACCACGGCCGAGATAGGCTTTGTGCAAGGCACGGTAGGCATCGTGGGTCTGACGCTCGGCGGCATTCTCGGCGGCATCCTCGCCGCAGGCAAGGGTGGCATGAAGCGTTGGCTCTGGCCGATGGTGGCGAGCATCACGATCCCCGACGCGCTCTATATCATCCTCGCCTATTACCAGCCCGAAAACCTCACGCTGATTGGCACTTTCGTGTTTTTGGAGCAGTTCGGCTACGGCTTCGGCTTCACCGCCTACATGATCTACCTGCTGCAATTTGCGCGCGGCGAAAACTCCACGGCGCACTACGCTTTCGCCACCGGCTTCATGGCCTTGGGCATGATGCTGCCCGGCTTGGTGAGCGGCGCGTTGCAGGAACTCACGGGCTACCTCAACTTCTTCATCATCACCACCGTGCTTTGCAGCGTCACCTTCCTTGTTTCGGCTCTCGTAAAGTTTGAGGCGGGCGAGGATTAAGGGCAAGATTTCTCTTGCCTGCTTATTTCTTTCGATAATAACCATAGTCGTATAAGCTATGGTGCTGTGTCAAAATGTGCATGTAGCCCTGAAAGGGCTTAATAACAAAGCACAGGGGCTTGCCCCTGTGGAAAGACGATAGAATACGATTGCCCCTGTAAGGGGCTTATAATTAGAACTTAATAAAGTTGCTTTTAAT
>JBJEAH010000084.1:0-2500 GCA_051868815.1 Alloprevotella sp. | reverse complement strand
TTAAATCCATAAGAGAAAATAGAGGAAAAACGTTTTTCTGCTACAAAGTTAAGCGATGTTTACGAAAGTGCAAAAAAATTATTACGTATTTTCTGCGCAGAAAGGGGTATACATATTTATATATATAGGTGGCGCGCCCCGGCTACTCGCTTTAAGTTGAAAAGCCTCGCGGCTGTGGCGCGCTTCATTCGCACCAAAATTAATTTATGCCCTGTTCCTCGCCCGTCCATCCCCGTTTCCCGTGCGATTATCTCCGATCAATTTTTTCTTTTCCACGAGCAATCTTTCCCTATCCGCAAGCAATTTTTTACTATCTGCCAAGATATTTTTTGTTACAAACTTTGTAACGGCCGTTACAAACTTTGTAATACGTGTTACAAACTTTGTAATACATGTTACAAACTTTGTAACAAACTTTTTCTTATAGGATAGGAAAAAATATCTTGCTGACAGCAAAAAATATCTCCGAGAAAGTAAAAACTTGCTCGGAGATAGCAGATGCTGCCCTATATGCGGGGCAGCTATTTCTGGTGGAAAATCCTACTTCACCGGCTCCACGTGCGTATTGATTATGGTGTGTGCACCGAAGCGGGCGCGGAGCTTGTCCTCGATGCGGCGGGTGGCGGCGTGCGCATCGTTGATGGTGGTGGTGCCCGCCATGCGAAAGTGCACTTCAATGGCGCAATAGCTGCCGATGCGGCGGGTGCGCAGGTTGTGCGGGTCGGAAGTGCCGGGTTCTTCAAGGATGGTGTCGATGATAAAGTCTTCCTCTGTTTCGGGTAGCGACTTTTCGAGCAGTTCCTCCATGCCCGGGAGGAAGAGGTGCAGGGCAACTTTGATGATAAAGAAGCTCACAATCAGGGCGGCAATGGGGTCGAGCACGCGCCAGTTCTCGCCCAAAAGGATTGCGCCGCCGATGCCGAGGGTAGTGCCGATGGACGAAAGGGCGTCGCTGCGATGGTGCCAGGCATTGGCTATAACGGCCTGAGAGCCGGTGGAGCGGCCTACACGCACGGTTGCCTGATAGAGCAGTTCCTTGACAACAATCGATACGAGGGCGGCGATGAGCGCGATGTTGCCGGGTTGCGGCAGGATTTCGCCGTTGATGCTGCGGTAGATGGCCGCCGCGCCGTTCCACAGCACGCCGATGCCGACGGCCATAAGCATCAGACCTACGATTACGGTAGCGAGCGTTTCGTATTTGCCATGGCCGAAGTCGTGGTCGCTATCGGAGGGGCGGCCCGAAAGGCGCACGAAGAGCAGGACAACGATGTCGGTGGCAAAATCGGAAAGCGAATGCACGGCATCGGCTATCATGGCCGCGCTGCCGCCGAGGATACCGGCCACGAACTTGAAGATGACCAGCAGCACGTTGCCCGCGCTGCCAAGGAGCGTGATGCGGTAGATGCTGTGCTCGCGTGAAGAGGTTGTTGTCATAATATATATAATGAGTGGGAGGTGGAAGGAACTGCAAATAAAATATGAAAGATGGTTTATATCATATATTGCGCTGCGTGCGTATAAAATACGCCCCGTTGTCCCTGTTGTCGTCATATTAAGCGCATGAATGTCAGTCTCTGAGTTGTCTATAGTTGTCTATGTTGTCGTTTTTATTATTACGACAACCGGGACAACTTTTGACAACTTATTGTCTGTGCTGCCGTTTTATTATGACGACAACCGGGACAACTTTCTGACAACTTTCAGTTGTCTTTCTGGGCAGCGCGGTGCACGGGGTATTGTATTTGAAAAGCATGAAATCTTCTGCAAAATTACTATTTTTGCCATTCTCATACGTGATAATAGGCATTTTTAAGCATCGGAGGAAGGCATGCCGCGCCTTTTTTCCGTAACTTCGCCTTTGAATTTATATTGTACCGCAATGACAAACGGCAGACTGCTTTGGGTGGACGACGAGATTGACTTGCTCCGCGCCCACATCTTGTTTCTCGAAAAGAAAGGTTACGACATTTCCACCGCTTCCAACGGTCCGGACGCGCTCGAACTGTGCGAGAAAGAAGATTTCGACCTGATATTTCTCGATGAAAACATGCCCGGCTTCAGCGGCCTCGAAACGCTTTCCAGGCTCAAAGAGCGCGGGGTGAATACGCCCGTGGTGATGGTGACGAAAAACGAGGAAGAAAATATTATGGACCAGGCCATCGGCGCGAAAATCGCCGACTATCTCATCAAGCCCGTCAACCCCAACCAAATCCTGCTGAGTATCAAGAAGAACATACATCGCCGCGAAATCGTGCAGGAAGCCACGCAGACGGGTTACCGGCAGGAGTTTTCAAAAATCGACCTTCAAATGTCGGAAAATCTTGATGCGGAGGGCTGGAAAGAACTCTATAAAAAGTTGGTGTACTGGGAACTGGAACTTTCGCAGACCGACGGCGCAATGAACGAGATGCTGCAAATGCAGAAAGCCGATGCCAACAGGAATTTCGCCAAGTACGTCATGAAGAACTACGCCGCATGGGTCGCCGCCCCGGACACC
>JBJEAH010000083.1:0-13643 GCA_051868815.1 Alloprevotella sp. | reverse complement strand
GTATTACAAAGTTTGTAACAAGCGTTACAAAGTTTGTAACAAAAACTTTCTTATATGACAGGAAAAATTATCTTGCTGATAGTGAAAACTATCTTGCTGATAATAAAAATTATCTTGCTGATAGTGGCACATTAAACGGGCATCATGCAAGGGTGCAGACTAAGCTGCTTGTAGAAAGCCGGTCAACTTGGCCAGGAAATGGTCCACCTATTTTTGGACAAGAAAATAAGACAGGAACGGTCTTTCCCCGATTTTGTCTGCAACTTAAAAGCATTTGCGTTCAATAAGCCGCAAAATTTGCGGCTTATTGAACGCAAAATGTAACTTTGCGGCATAAGAATCTGCTTATGTATATATATCAGCAAAAAGATTGGCCCGCGTTCCGATGGGATAAAGAGGTCGTGGATAAGTTGCTCAATCGCGTGTATGGTGCGGTGGGCTTTCTTATGGGGCGGCTAAGTGTGATTGGTTTCGACGAGAAGATGTTGGCAGCTGTTGAATCCATTTCGCACGATATTATTGCATCGTCGGAAATTGAAGGCGTGGCATTGAATAATGAAGAAGTGCGCTCGTCAGTGGCGCATCAACTTGGCGTGCAACTGCCTAACCGGCAAAGCTCTTCGCGCTATATTGACGGTGTGGTAAAGATGGCGCTCGATGCCACTGTCAATTACGACAGTCCGCTTACGCGCGACCGCATTTTCGGTTCTTTTTTTTTACGACAACTTAGACAACTTTTGACAACTTTTTTTCTGTGCTGCCATTTTAATATGACGACAACAGGAACAACTTCTGACAACTTACAGTTGTCTTCCAGCACTGCGCGAGGCGGGCGTATAAAAAACGCCCGGTTGTCTATGTTGTCGTCATATTAAGCGCAAAAATGTCAGACTCGGAGTTGTCTCTTGTTGTCTATGTTGTCGTATAAATAAATTGTTCCTATTTCTATTTTTCAGAAAGTGTTTCGGGGCACGCGGATTTATCCCACGTTGCCCACCTTGATGAGGTATTCTGCAATCTGCACGGCGTTGAGGGCTGCGCCCTTGCGGATCTGGTCGCTCACGAGCCAGAGCGTGAGGCCGCAGGGGTTGGCGAGGTCTTGGCGGATACGACCCACGTAGACGGCGTCCTTTCCTTGCAGGAAGAGGGGCATGGGGTATTCCTTTTCGGCGGGGTTGTCCATGAGTATCAGACCCTCGCCGCCGGCAATGGCGCGGCGAGCCTCGTCCACGCTGACGGGCTGCTCGGTTTCAAGCCAAATGGCCTCGGAGTGGGAGCGGAGCGACGGCACGCGCACGCAGGTGGCTGAGCAGAGCACGTCGGAGTGCATGATCTTGCGCGTCTCGTGATACATCTTCATCTCTTCCTTTGTGTAGCCGTTGTCTTGGAATACATCGACCTGCGGAATGACGTTGAATGCCAGCTGGTAGGGGAATTTCTCCACCGTAACCTCCTCGCCGGCAAGCGACTGGCGGTATTGCTGCAAGAGCTCGTCCATGGCTGCCGCGCCCGCGCCGCTGGCTGCCTGATAGGAGCTGACGTGGATGCGGCGGATATGGCTGAGGCGCTCGATGGCCTGCAAGGCCACGACCATCATGATGGTGGTGCAGTTGGGGTTGGCAATGATGCCGCGCGGGCGGTTGAGGGCATCGGCGGCGTTGCACTCGGGCACCACGAGGGGCACGTCCTCGTCCATGCGGAAGGCCGAAGAGTTGTCGATCATCACCGCGCCGTGTTTCGTGATGTCGGCGGCAAACTCCTTGGAGGTGCCTGCGCCGGCGGAGGTGAAGGCGATGTCTACGCCCCGGAAGTCTTCCGGCTCGTGGCGCAATTCTTGGACGGTGTATTGCTTGCCGCGAAATTCGTATTGTCTGCCTGCGCTGCGCTTCGAACCAAACAGCAGGAGGTTGTCTATGGGAAACTCGCGCTGCGAAAGCACGCGCAGAAATTCTTGGCCAACGGCACCGCTGGCACCGACGATTGCTACGTTCATTTCGTTTTATTTTTAAGTTGTAAGTAGGGGCGTATTTACGCCCGGTTGATGGTATGTTTATTGTGGAGGCCTTGCGGCGCACCCTGGCGGGCGTTCGGCAGAACGCCCCTACTGCACAGAAACGAAGCCTTGCGTGTGCAAAATTACAACTTAATTCGCTGTTTCGCCGATTTCTGCGCTGTTTTATAGGGCTTTCTTAGCAGAAAGTGCGTTTTTTTTTGCAATTTTGCCGATGATAGACTAATTATTCCCGTGCCCATAACCGACCCTACATGGAATTTCTTCGTGGTGCTTGGCATCATTCTCTTCGCGCCCATGCTGCTCGAACGCCTGCGCGTGCCCTCCATCGTGGGCCTGATTTTCGCCGGCGTGGTGATTGGGCCGCACGGGTTCGGCGTGCTCGAGCGCGACAACAGCTTTGAGCTGTTCGGCAAGGTGGGGCTATATTATATAATGTTCCTCGCCAGTCTCGAAATGAACCTGCAGGACGTGCAGAAAATCAAGGGGCGGGCGTTGGTGCTGGGGCTTCTGAGCTTCGCCATTCCCATGGCCATTGGCTTTGGCGTGAACCGCGCCGTGCTGCCCGGCTATGCCGTTTCGGCAGCGGTGCTTATGGCGGCGATGTATGCCTCGCACACGCTGATTTCCTATCCCATAGTGCTGCGCTACGGCATTTCGCGCCTGCCGAGCGTAAGCATCGCGGTGGGCGGCACCATTGTGGCCGACACGCTGACGCTCCTGGTGCTCGCCGTGGTGGGCGGCATGTTCAAGGAGCAGGTGACGGGGCTTTACTGGCTGTGGCTCGTGGTAAAGGTGATGCTCATCGGCGCAGGCATCCTCATAGCGTTTCCCGCCATAGGGCGGTGGTTCTTCCGCCGCTACGACGACGGCGTGGTGCAATATATATTCGTCTTGGTGCTCGTGTTCCTCGGCGCGGGACTGATGGAGATGGTGGGCATCGAGGGCATTCTCGGCGCGTTCCTCGCCGGCCTTGCGCTCAACCGCCTCATTCCGCCCACTTCACCCCTCATGTCGCACGTGGAGTTTGTGGGCAATGCCCTGTTTATTCCCTACTTCCTCATCGGTGTGGGCATGCTCATCGACCTGCGCGCCCTCGGTCACAGCGGCGCGATACTGGTGGCGGCGGTGATGACCCTCACGAGCATCGCCACAAAATGGCTGGCAGCCTTTTCCACGCAAAAGATTTTCAAGATGCAGCCCGACGACCGCCGCCTGATGTTCGGCCTGACGGGTGCACGCGCCGCCGCCACGCTGGCCGTGGTGCTCGTGGGGTATAAAATCATACTGCCCGACGGCACGCGCCTGCTCGACGACGACGTGCTCAACGGGGCGATGGTGCTGATACTCGTGACGTGCGTGGTCAGCTCGCTTGTCACCGACCGCGCCGCCCGCAAGATGGCCACCCGCGGCACGCCTGCTGATGCGCAGGGCGACGCGCCGAAAGGCGGACGCATCGTGCTCGCCATTTCCAACCCTGAAACCGTGCGCCCGCTGGTACACATCGCCCTGATGCTGCAGCCCGAGCGCGAGGAGGGCAGCATCACCGCGCTCAACGTGGTGCTCGAAAACAATCCCGCCGCCGCTGCCGAGGGCGGCAAGGGTTTGCAGAAAGCGGTGAAGATTGCCGCCGCTGCCAATGTGAAGATACAGACGCACAGCCGCTGGTCGGTGAACGTGGTGAGCGGCATCTCCCACACCGTGAAGGAGCAAAACGCCACCGACCTGCTCATCGGCCTGCACCAGAAGTCGAAACTCACGGAAAGTTTCTACGGCAAGCTCACCACCGACCTGCTCGCCGTGGTAGACCGGCAAATCCTCATTTACAGGGGCGTTATCCCTGCCAACACGGTGCGCCACATGCACATCGCCGTGCCGCGCCGCGCGGAGTTTGAGACAGGTTTCGCGCAGTGGACGGAACGCTTGGCGCAGATTGCCGCCCAGACGGGCTGCGCCGTCACCGTGTACGGGGCGCGGCAGACGCTTGCCGCCGTGGAGAAGCAGTGGAAAAGCAAGGGGCAGAGCCTTGCGGCGGCGTTCAGGGAATACAACTCCTGGCGCGACCTGCTGCCGCTCGCCCACGACACGCGGCAGGACCACCTCATGGTGTTTGTCTGCGCCCACAAGGGAGGCATCTCCTATCACCATTATTTCGAGCATCTGCCCGACCAAATCGAGCGCAACTTCTCCACCCGCAACCTGCTCATCGTCTATCCCTCGCGCGCCGGCAGGGGCGGCAACGCCTCGGCGTTCCTCGGCAACTGATGCCCGCGAAAAGGAGCAAAACGGCACTTGTCTGCCGTGAAAGGCGCATTTAATGTATGCAAAAATCTTTGGCATTTGCAATTTTGTCCGTAATTTTGCGGCTTAATAGACGAATTGTCATAGAGGCAAGTTCAGCCAGCAATCTCAAAAACTGCACTTTTAAGGACAATCATAATTCGCTTTATGAAGCATTTTCTTACAGCAACGGCCGCCGTGCTTTTCGCAATACTTACAAGCGCATTGTTTTCTTGTAATGCGGACGACGAGATAACGGACACCGTCACCGTTTCTAACGACTGCATCGTAACGGGCGTGACGCTCGGCAGCATTCCGCGGGAGATGCACACCACCGGTTATTTCGGACAGGACAGCACCTACTCGGTGGGCATCAACGGCTCGTATTATCTGATGCATATCGACCAACTGAACAACCGTATTTTCAACACCGACTCGCTGCCCGTTGGGACGAATGCGGCCAAGATAGTTTTCTCGGCTTTTAACATGCGCGGCACCGCCACTATCCGCGACCTTGGAACGGGCAGCAACGTGGCATTCAGCGCGTCCGACACTACCGACTTTACAACCCCCCGCCTTATCACCGTGACCTCCACGGACCTTTCCGCCACCAGGCAATACGTGGTGGAAGTGAATGTTCATAAGGAAGAGGCTGACACCTTTGTGTGGAAACAAACGGCGGCAGCCCAACTGGCAACCCTCTCCAAGATGCGCCTTTTTGCCGCCAACGGAACGCTCACGCTCTTTGCGCACAATGCCGCAGGCAAGACGCTTTGCCTGAAAGCCTCTGCGGCCCAGCCCGAGGCGTGGGAAGAGCATGAGGCAAACGCCGGCATTGCCGACCCGCGCGGCATTCAGCGTTTCAAAGAAGCCTATTACGCCATTGGCAGCAGCGGTTTGCTCACCTCTGCCGACGGCATCACATGGACGACGGTTGCTGCCGATGCCCCGCTCACTGCGCTCGTGGCAGCCGGCACCACGGAACTGGCGGGGATGGGCGAAGACGGGTTTTACAGCTCGCCCGACGGCGCAGCGTGGGCTAAGGTGGCCAACGATGCGCCCGCGATGCTGCCGAAAGAAGACATCACGTCGGTGCTTGTGCCTTCCTTGGTGGACGAAACTTACGAAAGCCTCTTGCTCACAGGTAAGAACGGCGTTGCGCCCGTTGTGTGGAAGCACGATATCGACTGCACGGGCGGGGAAAGTTTCGATTGGATTTATTTCCCCGTTACGGAAGAAAATATTTACGGTTGTCCCCTGCTCTCGTCGCCGTCGCTGTTCCGCTACGACGGGGCTTCGGTGCTTGCGGGCATGGACGGCGAGGGCACTTTTGCCCCGCTCTACGTGAGCCGCGACAACGGGCGCACATGGAAGACAGACGAATTCAAAACGCCTGAAATTTCGGGCGCGACTTCTGTTGCCGCCGCCTCCGACGAGCAAAACTATATTTGGGTAGTTTGCGCCGGGCAGGGCGAAGTGTGGCGCGGGCGCGTCAATCGCCTCGGCTGGAAGAATGAACCGGGCGCGTTCAACAAGATGCCCGCCCGATAGGATAGGTAAACTCGTTTACTCGTCTACTAAAAAATATATTCACTATCATCCCCATGCGCCAGCCCCTATACCTGCTCCTTGCTCTCCTGATGCTTTGCGCCACGGGCGCGGAGGCGCAGGACGAGGTGGTGTATCGTCTGGAACTGGGCGGCGGCATCGGCGGAGGATTTTCGCTCAACGATGTCAATAGCAAGTGGTACGGCAAGACGGGACTGGCTGCCGACCTCATCGCCCGCTTCCCCTTAAACCCGCGCATGGCCATCAAGACGCAACTGGCGTATCAGCAGGTCAAGGGCAGCACCGACAATGCCAGCCGGTTTTATCCCGCCAACCCGAACTTCCCGGGCGCGGAACGCCTGTCGTATTCCGTGAGCGGCGGCCTCTTCGACCTCTCCGGCATGTACGAACTGCATTTCCTGCCCTATGGTTACGAGCGCGGCTATCAGGGTTATCGCCGCATCGTGCCCTACATACAGATGGGCGTGGGACTCTGCTACGCCACCGAAGGCAAACTCTCATTGCAGCTGCCTATCGGCGTAGGGATAAAATATAAAATCGCCCCACGCCTCAATCTCGGGCTGGACTGGACGATGCATCTCACGCTCACCGACAAAATTGACGGGCTCGACGCACCGCTCGGCATCAGCAGTTCGGGCTTCCGCAACAAAGACCATTATTCGCAAACGCTCATAACGCTCACCTACGACCTCAATCCTAAGTGCCCCACGTGCAACAAGGATTGAGGCAGCCTATACATATAATATATATATATTGTATATGACCTACAAGGAACAATTAGACATGACGCGCATTCCGGCGCACATCGCCATCATCATGGACGGTAACGGGCGCTGGGCGAAAGCCCGCGGGCTCGACCGCTGCATGGGGCATCAGGAAGGCGTGGCCATTGTCAGAGAAATAACCACCGCCGCCTCAAACCTCGGCGTGAAATACCTTACGCTCTACACCTTTTCCACCGAAAACTGGAACCGCCCGGCAGAGGAGGTAGCCGCGCTCATGGGGCTTATCCTTACCTCGCTCGAAGAGGAACTGTTTATGAAAAACAACGTGCGCATGCGCCTTATCGGCGACCTCACGCGCGTACCGGAGGTGGTGCGCCGCTCTATCCTCGCCTTGCAGGAGCGCACGGCCGCCAATACGGGCATGACGATGGTCATTGCCCTCAGCTACTCCTCACGCTGGGAATTGTCGCACGCGGTGTGCAGCATCGCCCGCGAGGTGGCAGACGGCCGCATCAAGCCCGGCGATATCGACGAGGAATATATTTCCCAAAACCTCGCCACGTCGTTCATGCCCGACCCCGACCTGCTTATCCGCACGGGCGGCGAACTGCGCCTGAGCAACTACCTGCTTTGGCAGTGTGCCTATTCCGAACTTTATTTTTGCGACACATATTGGCCCGACTTCCACGAGGATTGCTTCTACAAAGCCATTCTCGACTATCAAAACCGCGAACGCCGCTTCGGAAAAACCAGCGAGCAGGTCGTTGGCCAAGCATAATTCCATTATTCCCACCGCAACACACACAATGAGAAAGTTCTTTCTTTTCTTCCTCCTGCTGCTTTCAGGACAGTGCATCGCGCCGAGTGCCTTTGCGCAAGAGTCCGTGCAGGTGAAGCCCGACATAAATTACACTGCCAACCGCCCGCGCTATATCCTTGCAGGCTTGACGATTGATGGCATCAAGGGGTTCGACGACAACCTGCTGCTCAGCGTTTCGGGACTTACCGTGGGCGAAACCTACGAGGTGCCCGGACCTGAAATCAGCGAGGCAATTATGCGCTACTGGCAGCAAAAGCTCTTCTCCAACGTCAGCATCGAGGCCGACAGCATCGTGGGCAGCAAAATCTACCTCCACATCAAGCTCACCGCACAGCCGCGCATCTCCTCTATCAACTACAACGGCGTGAAGAAGAGCGAGCGCGAGGAACTCGAGAAGAAGATTGACCTCCATGCCGGCAGCCAGTTTTCCACTGACCTCTCCGACCGCGCCAAGCACGTCATCAAGCGTTACTTCGAGGGAAAGGGCTATAAAAACGCCACGGTCGAAATAGTTCAGAAGGAGGACGTTACGGCAGACAACCGCGTCATCGTGGACGTGAATATCAACAAAAACGAGAAGATAAAGATCCATAAGATTTATATCACGGGTCTTGACAGCGCCAACCACCCCAGCATGAAGAAGGCGCTCGTGAAACTCAAGAAGTCGATGAAGAAGACCAAGGAAAAGAGTTTCCGCAACATGTTTCGTTCCAAGAAGTTCGTGCCCGAGAAGTATGAGGAGGACAAGGCTTCTCTCGTGCGCCGCCTCAATTCGTGGGGCTTGCGCGACGCCCTGCTGCTCAAAGACAGCGTGGCAACGGTGGACGAGAAGCATGTGGACATCTACCTTGACCTACGCGAAGGCAGGAAATATTATCTGAGAAATATCAGTTGGGTGGGCAACACGGTCTATAAGACCGACTTCCTCGCCCACGTGCTGCAAATGAAGAAGGGCGATGTATACAATCAGGAGCTCCTCGACAAGCGTCTGCGCGAGGACGAAGATGCCATCGGCAACCTTTATTACAACAACGGCTACGTATTCTACAACCTCGACCCCGTAGAAATTAACATCGACGGCGACTCCATTGACCTCGAAATGCGCATCACCGAAAACCGGCAGGCCACGCTCAACCGAGTGCGCATCGCCGGCAACGACCGCGTCTATGAAAACGTCATACGCCGCGAACTGCGCACCAAGCCCGGCGACCTCTTCTCTATGGAAGCCATCAAGCGCTCCGTGATGGACCTCGCCAACATGAACCAGTTCGACCCCGAAGCCTTGCAGGCGCAGCTGATGAGCAACATCAAGCCCGACCCCGTGAGCGGCACGGTCGATATCACCTATCCCCTCGTGTCGAAGGGCGGCGACCAAATCGAACTTTCAGCCGGCTGGGGACAGACGGGTATCGTGGGGCGCGTGGGCTTGAAGTTCACCAACTTCTCCGTGCAAAACCTCTTCCGCAAGGGCTACAAGCGCGCCGGCTTCATTCCGCAGGGCGACGGGCAGACCTTGCAGCTCAACGTGCAGACCAACGGTACGTACTATCAGAACTACTCGCTCTCCTTCCTCGAGCCCTGGCTCGGCGGCAAGCGCCCCAACCAGCTCTCCTTCTCCATCTTCTACTCCAAGCAGAGCGACATCAACTCGAATTATTATAACTCCAACTATTACAACAATTACTACAACTATCTCTACGGTTACGGCTCGAGTTATAATTCTTACAATTACGACAACTACTACGACCCCGACAAGTACGTCAAGATGCTCGGTGTGTCGATCGGCTTCGGTAAGCGCCTGCGCTGGCCTGACGACTATTTCACCTTCATGGCGGAACTCTCCTACACGCGCTATATGCTGAAAGCCTGGCAGTACTTCCTCATCACCGACGGCAACTGCAACAACATCAACCTCTCGCTGACGCTCTCCCGCTCGTCAACCAACCACCCATTCTTCCCCACAAAGGGCTCCGAGTTCCTGCTCTCCGTCACCGCCACTCCGCCTTACTCGCTCTGGGACGGCAAGGACTATAAGAACCTCGCCACCAACTATCAGAGTGCCAACTATCAGGCAGAGGCGAGGGAGAAGTACCGCTGGATTGAATACAACAAGTGGAAGTTTAAGTTCCGCTCCTTCACCGGGCTGATGAGTATCACAAAGACCCCAGTGCTGATGACGCGTGTAGAGTTCGGTATTCTCGGCTCTTACAGCCGCTATAAGAAGTCGCCCTTCGAGGCGTTCTATGTGGGCGGCGACGGCACGTCGGGCTACTCCTCCGGCTACGCCACCGAAACCATCGGCCTGCGCGGTTACGATAATGGTGCGCTCGCCGGCAGTTACAGCAGTAACGCATACGCTTACAGCCGCATGACGCTTGAGCTGCGCTATCCCGTGATGATGGAAACCTCCACCAGCATCTACGCTCTCGCTTTCCTCGAAGGCGGTAACGCTTGGACAAATGTAAAGGACTTCAACCCCTTCGACATGAAGCGCTCTGCTGGTATCGGTGTGCGCATCCTTCTGCCTATGGTCGGTCTTATGGGCGTTGACTGGGCTTACGGTTTCCAGAAGAACGTGAACGGACAAAAAGCCGGCGGTAGCCAGTTCCACTTCATCATCGGACAGGAATTTTAAGCCTGCCCAACTTGTTTACTCGTCATCTCGTATATTCAAAATACAACAGCAATGAAAAAACTCTTTTTCCTCCTTATGCTTTGTGGCTGTGCGCTCAGCGCCTCCGCCCAGAAGTTTGCATTGGTGGATATGGAATATATCCTCCAAAACATTCCCGCTTACGAGCGTGCCAATGAGCAGCTCAACCAAACCTCCCGCGCTTGGCAGGCAGAAGTTGAAGCTCTCAACAATAAGGCGCAGCAACTCTACAAGAACTATCAGAACGAGGTGGTCTTCCTCTCCGAAGCGCAGAAGAAAGAGCGCGAGCAGGCCATCGTAGACAAAGAGAAAGAGGCCGCCGAACTCAAAAAGAAGTATTTCGGTCCCGAAGGCGAACTTTACAAGAAACGCGCCAGCCTTATCGAACCCATTCAGGACGAAATCTACAACGCCGTCAAGGCCATCGCCAAGCAAAAGAGTTACCAGCTCGTGCTTGACCGCGCTGCCGACAACGGCATCATTTTCGCCTCCCCCACTATCGACATCAGCAACGAAGTGCTCTCCAAGTTAGGTTATTCTAAATAAAATATATAACTTTGCCGCCCCAGGGTGTTACTCTGGGCTATGTGCAACAACTGGGCTTACAGCCCGCCATAATAGTTTACTCGTTTACTAATTAATCAACACATCATTATAATTAAAACAATGTTTAAGAAAATCATTCTTGCCGTGCTCCTCGCAGCACCCCTCACGCTCTGTGCGCAGAGCGCAGCCAAATTCGCCCATTTCGACTACGCCACCGTTGCGCAGGCTATGCCGGAATACAAAACCGCGATGACCGAACTCGAAGCCCTCGGCCAGAAGTATCAGAGCGAACTCGAAGGAATGCAGAAAGAATTGCAAACCAAATATGAGAAATATCAGAAGGAAGTGACCGAAGAAACGCCCGAGAATATCCGTACGCGCCGCCAGCAGGAAATTCAGGAAATGGGCGAACGTCTCGAACAGGCTCGCCAGGACAACCAGCAGGCTTTCGAGCAGGCACGCGTTAAGAAGACGCAGCCCATCATGCAGAAGATTGCTGATGCCGTCAACGCCATTGCCAAGGAAGGCAACTACGTTTACGTGTTCGACCAGACCGCCGCTGCCAACAGCAACCTCTTCATCAACGAAACGCTTAGTGAAGACGTCACGAAGAAGGTAATGGCCAAGCTCGGCATCTCTGCCACTGCTCCCGCTGCCAAATAAGTATAAACGTCATACAAATACACAATAATGTCCGTCAAGAGGTGAGCGCACCTTTTGGCGGACATTTTTGTCTTATATTCATTCCCCGATAAAAAACTCCGTTTCCGGGCGCAACGTTTTCAGCCTGTCGCGCAATTCCTTGGAACGCCCGCCGCAGCAAGCGTCGAGCCGCTGCCAAAACGCCGGGCTATGGTCGAAATGCACCGTGTGCGTCAGTTCGTGCAGCACCACGTAGTCCGAGAGTTCCACGGACAACAGCGGCAAGGTGACGGCAAGGCTGATGCCGCCCCGCGCCGAGCAACTGCCCCAGCGCGATGACACGCGGCGCAAAGCCGCTTTCGAGTACTTGAAACCGTGCATTTTCGCCAACGCCGCTACGCGCATTTCGTAAGCCGTGGCAAACACGCTGCGCGCCGCCGCCTCATACATGCGGCAAGCCAGTTTCGCCTTTTCCTCCTGGCTAAGCCGCTCCCACGCCTGCCGCCCGAAGCATCCTGTCGCCTCTGTAAACACCATCTTGCCGCGCTCCGCTGGCAGTGCGCGCCCGAAAGCAGGCGGGGCGTCTACTATGCTGCGCTTATAGCTTACGTACAGTTCGCCCGGACTGTCGTCCACGATTTTCAGCGAAAAGCACATAAAGGGCGAGGAGATGGAGAATGTGCCGTCGGTCATGCTTCCCGTGTGGGGCACGGCGGGCGCGTTCGTTTCCGTCTTTGTCAGCCAGCGGCGCAGCAGCGGTCGTTTCTCTGCCACGATGCGCGCCGCCTCTGCGGGCGACAGGCACGGCGGCCCGCTCACCACGATTTGTTCCCCTTTCAAGGCAATCCGCACATGGCGCATATTCGAGGCATGGCGCAGATAATAAACGCCGATTTCTGCGTCGCGGCATTCTATAAGGCCTTTCATCGTTTACTTGTTTCATATATGTATCACGAAGTAGGGGCGTTCTGCAGAACCCGCCGTGTGTAGCCGACATTATGTAAATCAATGAGGCAATCATCTACCGGGCGTTTTGCAAAACGCCCCTACTCGTGAGACCTTACGTATATTAATCTGCCGCGAAGTTATGAAAAAGGAAGGGAGAGATAAGGGGCAAATGAGATGTTTTTTGTCCCGTTCATCTATAAAAAGCGCATTTCTGTCGAAAACCATTAAACGATTAGGAGCATAAAGCGTCAAATAGATGTCACGATTGAAACGATTAAACCCCAAAACACAATTATGAAAAAAGCATTTATGATGATTGCCGCGCTTTTCCTGATGGTGGCGCAGGCTAACGATGCCAACGCGCAGCGTCCCGGTATGGATCCCGAGATGCGTGCCGAGTTTGCCAAGATGGCGGCGCAGAAAGTGGCAGGCGAGTTGAAGCTCGACAAGTCCGAGCGCGAATGGTTCGAACCGCTCTACATGGAATATGCCGACTCTTTGCGCAAGGCACAGAAAATCGACCTCCCCGAGAAGAACAAGGAAATTAAGGAAATGACCGACGACGACGCGTTGGCTGCCGTAGAGAAGATGTTTGCTTCCGAAGAGCGTGCCCTTGCCGTGAAGCGTGCCTACTACGAGCGTTTCAAGGAAAAGCTCACGCCGCAGCAGCTCTTCCGCCTGTTCCGTCCGAAGAACGAGCGTCGCCGCGCCGCCCAGGGACAAGGCCAGTTTGGTCCCGGCATGCCCCCGCCGCCGGGTATGGGTGGCGGTTTCCACGGCCGTCCCGGTTTCTAATATGCCTTATAGCCAATAGGGCGGAAGTTCACGCCCGCGAGAAGTTGTTTTAGACTTACGTTAAATAAAGGTGTTTTTTTTAATTTAGGACGTTGCCGAGAACCGATGCTTCCGGCAACAATGTAAAACCAACACAAAAACTATCGACAACTTCTTATGTAGCACCCGATACGCTGTGCAGCGCATCGGGTGCTTTCTTTTTGCCTTGCGGCTCCTTGGAGTAGGGGCGTTTTGCAAAACGCCCGCCAGGCTCGGGCCTGCGTTCGCCTTGCTTTGCGCTGTTATTGGTGTCCGCCGTTTTGGCTGGGGAGCATGCCTTTCACTTTGAGGAAAGAACGCTTGAAGGTGGAGAGCGAGCAGAACCCGCTGCGGCTCGCCACGTTGGAGAGTTTGGGATGCTCATCAATGATGGAGCACGCTTCCATGATGCGGAACTCGTTGACAAAGTCGTAAAACGACTTGTCGATGCCGCGGTTAAGCACGGTGGTGAGGTAGGTGCTGTTGATGTGCATCTCCTGTGCGAGGTCGGAAAGCGAGAGCTTGGGATTGAGATAAGGCTTGCGCTTTTTCATGAGGCGAAGGAGTTCTTGCGACATGGTGTAAGGATAGTTGGCTTCATGATAGTTGCCGTGCCGCCATGCAAAGATTGCCACC
>JBJEAH010000082.1:0-13644 GCA_051868815.1 Alloprevotella sp. | reverse complement strand
AATTTATTTTCCCCTTACAGGGGATACATCTGCAACAATACTTATTTTGACATACCCTCACGTTGCTTTGGGGAGCGGAAAATAAAAAAGGATGTGCCGAAACACATCCTTTTCTTCGTACTCGGAGCCGGGGTCGAACCGGCACGGGTTACCCCACTGGTGTTTGAGACCAGCGCGTCTACCGATTCCGCCATCCGAGCCGCGCTTAATAAAGTGGTGCAAAGAAAGTGCAAGGTGAGCGCAATAAAGTATACTTTAATTGCCGAACCGCAGCCTTTCTTCTGCAAAGAAAGTGCAAGGTGAGTGCAATAAAGTTCACTTTAATTGCCGAACCGCAGCCTTTCTTCTGCAAAGATAGAATTTTTTGCCTTACAAACCAAGCGCATTGCGGAAAAACCACGGGTTTTTGTGCGGAAAAGCCCTTTTTACGCACTTCTTAACCTTGCTTGACAGGCAATTTCCTGCAACTTTTCCTATCTTAGCGTCAAGAAACGCGAAACTGACAATTTTCTTCGCGCTTCGTCGTTATAATAATATCAATTGTCTTTCCTAAAATACTCCGACTATGAAAGCACCCGAGTGTTTCTGCATTATTCTTGCCGGCGGCGCGGGCCGACGCCTTTGGCCGGGCAGCCGCAAGCAGCGGCCCAAGCAGTTCATTGATTTTCTCGGCTGCGGCCGTACCTTAATTCAGCAGACGTTTGACCGCTTCGCGCGGTTTTTGCCTGCCGACCATATCCTCGTTTCCACTTATAAGGACTACGTGCCGCTCGTCAAGGAGCAGTTGCCCGCTTTGCCGGCCGGCAACATCCTGAGCGAGGGCGCACAGCAAAGCACGGCGTTGGCAGCGGCCTGGGCCACGTGGCACGTGGCACGTCTTGCGCCCGGTGCGAACTTGATTGTGTCGCCCGCCGACCAGATTATCCATGATGAAGCCAGCTTCGAGAATGATATGAAAAAGGGTTTGCAATATGTGGGCAGCCACGGAGAGTTTCTCGTTATGGGCATCAAGCCCACGTTCCCCGACACAGGCTACGGCTACATACAGATGGGCAGCCGCGCGGCAGGCGGCATGTACCGCGTCAAGTCGTTCAGCGAGAAGCCTGAAACGGACTATGCCGAGGCTTTCGTTGAAAGCGGCGAATTTCTGTGGAACACGGGACTCTTTCTGTGGAACGAGCGCACCATGTGGCAGACGCTGCACGAGCGTTTCCATGCCATTGAAGTGCCCAGCCGCTCCCAAGCGCGCGACGGACAGTTCACCGAAGAAGAGGAAGCGGTGTTTATCAATGAGAACTTCCCCGCAGAGTTGCCGCGCAGCATAGACCTTTGCGTCTTGGAGCGTTGCACGAATGTAGTGGTGCAGACCTGCACGTTCGGCTGGTGCGACATCGGTAACTGGACCGACCTCTATCAAGCGGGGCGCAAAGATGCCGACAGCAATGTCGTGACTGGTGAGGGCCAAGCCATGCTCTCGGGTTGCCGCAAGAATATCGTGCGCCTGCCGGCGGGTAAGACGGCCGTCATCAACGGGCTTGAGAACTACGTGGTGGTGCAGGACGGCGACGTGCTGCTTATTTGCCCCAACGACCCTGCGCTTACGCGCCGCCTCGTTACGGAAGCCCGCGTGCAGCTGGGAGAATAGGGGATTTTTATTAGGAAATCTAAAAAAAGGATGCGTGCCGGGTTGGCACGCATCCTTTTTCACTTGATGGATGACTGATATATTTATACCGTAAACATCGTGTAAGTTTTGCCGTTGAAGGTGGCAACAACCTGGTTGAGGGCGTTTACCGTAAGTGTAACGTAGTAGTGGATATTGTTATCAGCATCGTCGTAGGTAATGCTGCCCGTACCCGTTGCACGGTTCCACTGATAGGTTGCTTTGTAATAATTGCCATCTACCATGAGCGTATTGCTCTTGCTGTCAACTTCGCCTGTGGTGGCGTTGGGGGTTGCCAGTTTGAAACCAAGTTCCTTTTTTTGCTTGTCCCCATTGATCCACCAGTTGATTTCGCTGATGCAGAAGCCGCCGGTCTTCACAGCCGTGAAGTTTTTGACCAACTTGGAATTTCCGTCGTTGTCCACCTTGAAGAGCTGCACGGTCATGCGGTTCATGTCGCGGTGGCGTGCAAGGTAGAGTTTGCCGATCATATTCATCACGTCGGGGTAGCTGCTCTGCTTGGGGAAGGTGACGGTGGTCATGCCTGCGAGTTTGTCGTATGCCACGACGCCCTTGCGCAGATACTTCTCATTGCCCGTCTTCTTGTCAATACGCGTGAAGGTGCAGAGGGTGTCGCCCATCTGGGTGACGTAGAGCGAGATGTTGTAATCGTAGAGCGGGTCTTTGTCGCCGCCGGTTTCTGATGCCCACGAAGCGATTTCTTCGCTTTGTGCATAGGTCACCTGTTCCACCTCGTCTTCCGAGCATGCTGCAAATCCGAGGCTCAGGGTGAGCAGGATTGCGAGTGATTTTATATACTTTTTCATAGATAAAGTCTCTTTTATTTGATAGGTGATGCGGAGGGGTATTACCAGTTGGGTTGCAGGTTGGGGTTGGCCTGACGGTCGTTGTCGGGGATTTCCCAGACGAAGCGCTTGTCGTTGGCGGAAACCTCGAGGTCCTGATAGCCGGCGTTAGGTACGGAGGTGAGTAGGTTGCCGTTGAAGTGCTGTGCCTCCATGCGCTTGAAGCCCTTGTGCCAACGTTTGAGGCAGTCGAGGCGCTTGCCTTCGCCGAGGTATTCGCGCGTCCATTCGTCTTCCATTTCCTTCACGAGGTCCTGACCGGTCACAGTGGCTTCGATTTCAGAGGCGTTGCGTGCGCTTCTCAGGTCATTGAGATACCGGCGTGCCTTGCCTTCATCGGGAGCGTCCTTGCGCAGGTAGGCTTCGGCGGCCGTGAGGTAGGCCTCGGCAGAGCGGAACGCCTTAGACATGTTGTAAGGGCTGGCGTACCAATCCCAAGGGTTCTTGAAGAGGTTCTGGTTGCCGGGGAACTTGAAGAGCAGCCAGGCGGACTCTGCGGGGTCGTCGGTAGAGGTGTTGGAAAGCTTTGTCTTGGGATAAGCCTCCTCCATGTAGGGGTTGGTGAAGTAAACGTTCTTGCGGGTGTCGCCGTCTTCATACAGGTCTACTACGCCCTGGGTCGGAACGAGATAGGGGTCGTAACCGAAGATCCCGTATTCACCGTCGATTTCGCGAAGATCATAGCTGATATAAACCGTTCCGTAGCCGTTGGCGCGTTCTTCGGGCGTTTGGGCAGGCTCGAAGATGATTTCGCTGCCGGTATCAAGCACCCAGAGCTGCTGCATTTCCGATGCGGAAGAGGCGAGGGAGTAGCCGTCGATAATGATGTCGGCTTTCTCAATGGCCTTGTCGAAGTCGTGCGTGTAGAGTGCGAAGCGCATCTGAAGGGCATCGAGGGCGTCGAGCCCCGGATGATAGAGGCCTTCCTTCGAATTGTCGAAGTCGCGAATAGCCTGCATATTATCTTCGGCGTTCTTGAAGTCAGAGAGGATAAAGTCCACGGTTTCCTGCAGAGTGGCGCGGGCGGGGCGTGCTTCCTTGTCCACGGTGGTTACAATGGGCAAGCCGAGCTCGTTGGCGGCCGTTTCGGGCTCGTAGTCCTTGCAGTAGCGCACAATCATGTTGGTATAGGCGAAAGCACGTGCGAAATAGGCTACGCCCTTGTAGTGCATAAGGCGCAGTTGCTTTTCGCTGCCGTCCTCTTCTGCATTGATAAAGGTGTCAATGTTGGCGAGGAAGTCGTTGGCCTGCATCACGAGCGAGAAATTGTTGGCCCACACGGCATCGCCGGCGAACTGGTTGGTGGTGAAGGTCCAGCGGTGTTCTTGTCCGAGGCTGGCTGCACCGGCGCGCAGGTTGAAGAGGTCGGCCATGGCTTCGGGCACGTAGGCAGCAGAGCCGCCCACTACGCCGCGCACCACCGTCATCATACCCGTATAGTGCTTGCAGGCATCGTCGTAGGTGCTCCAAGAACTATCGTAGGTGATGCTGCTGTAAGGCTCTTGGTCGAGTTCGCAGGAACTGAGCACGGGCAGTGTGAGTGCCGCGCAGAGGACTGCCTTGAAAATATTCTTGTTCATAATATATTTCCTTTCGATTGAAATTGATTAGAATGTGATTTCAGCACCGAGTACAAACTGACGTGTTGCGGGATAGCCGCCGAGTGCGATGTTGGTGTCTACTTCGGGGTCGGCGCCCTTATACTTTGTAACGGTGAAGAGGTTGCGGCCCGTGAGGTTGAGGCGGACGTTGTTGATAAACTTCGTGGCTTCCATCCACTTCTTGGGCAGGTCGTAAGAGATAGAGAGGTTCTTCAGGCGCATGAACGAAGCGTTTTCGAGCAGGTGCGTGTCAAACTGCGAGTCGTATTCAAAGGCGGGCAGGTCGGTCTCGTCGCCCGGGTTACGCCACATGTTGAGCGCGTCGCGGTCCATGTTGAAGCCCTGCGTTGCCGTTGAAGAAGCGGTAGAGAGGAAGTAGGCGTTGTTGACCATGTACTTGCCGAGCACGTAGGAGAAGTCTGCCACGATGCTGAGGCCTTTCCAAGAGAAAGTGAAGCCGAAACCGCCGTGGTGGGGTGCGTAGTAGCTCTTGCCCGTATCCTGATAGAGGTCTTCAATCTGCGTTTCGTCCTTCGTCATCGTTTCGGGGTTGAACGTATGGCCGGCTTCGCCCTTATAGCCTTTCTTGTACCACATGGGCGCGCCGTCTTCCTTGTCCACACCGGCGAAGATAGGCATGTAGAAGTTCAGGCTCTGACCTTTGATGAGGCAAAGGAGCGTGCTCTTCATGGGCCATTCGTCGAGGTCGTAGAACAGCTTGTCGATCTTGTTCTTATTATAGGTGTAGTTGCCGCGGAGGCTGAAGTATACGTCCTTGGTGTGTACCACGTCGTAAGATGCTTCGAGTTCAATGCCTCGGTTGCTCATTTCGCCCACGTTGCGCATCATGGAGCTGAAGCCCGTGGTGTAGGGCAAGGGGGTGCTCATAAGCATGTCCTTGGTCTTGCGGTGGTAGACGTTCACCTCAAGTTTCAGCTTTTCAAAGAAGGTGGCACTGATGCCCACGTTGGTCTGGATTTGCTTTTCCCAACCGAGTTCCGGGTTGGCAAGCTGTCCGTAGCCCCAGCCCGTTGTGCCGTTGTAGTCGGCGGAGCCGGCAAGCGCGAGGTGTCCGTAGTTGCCCACTTCGGAGTTACCCGTGCTACCCACGCTGACTTTGAGCTTGAGGTCGGTGAGCCACGTGGCGGGACGCATGAAGTATTCGCGGGCGATGTTCCACATCAGACCGCCGCTGACGAAGACTGCCGTGCGGTTGTCCTTACCGAAACGAGAGGAGGCATCGGAGCGCACCGTCACGTTGGCGGCGTATTTGCCTTTATAGTCCCAGTCGGCGCGGCCGAAGAACGAGAGGTATTCGTACTTGGACTTCGACTGCGAGGGAGCCTCGGGCGTCTTGCCGTGGGAGAGAAGCATCAGGCGGTCGTCGGCGATACCCGAAACGCTGGCACCGAAACTCTGTGCATCGTTCTTGATGCCTTCGTGGCCGGCGAGGAGCGTGACGTTGTGCTCCTTGGCAACGGTGAACTTATATTCAGCCGTGTTCGTGATGGTCCACATGGAGCGGCGGCTGAAGCTTTCTGAACCGGAACCTTCTTCCTCGCCGAATATCTGAGCGTGGCTGGGCAGCACGCGGGAACTGTTGCGGCTCTCGGTGGCATAGAGACCGAGCTGCGACTTGATAGTCAAGCCCTTTACGGGGTTGAGCTGCAGGTAGGCGTTGCCGTTGTACACCATGTCGCGATAATTCAAGGGATTGCCTTCCAGCACATAAATGGGGTCGTACATGTCGCCCGCGCCCCAAAGCTTGTGGCCTGCGGCAGCCTCGGGATCGTTGGGATCCCAGTAGCGCGGGAAATTGGTGGTAAGCGTAGAGAATGAGTACAGATAGTTAGAACCGTTGTACGTCATGTTGTTGGTCTGGCTTTCGGAATAGGCGATGCTCTGCGTGATGCCCATAGACAGCCAGTCGTTGAGTTTCGTGTCGAGGTTGGTACGCAGCGAGTAGCGCTTCATGTTTGAAGAAACGGTCAGACCGTTCTGCTTCAGATAACCACCCGAAACGAAGTAGTTCGTATTGCCGTTGCCGCCCTGCACGTTGAAGTTCGTCTCGTACATCGGGGCTGCCTTGTCGAAAGCGTAGGAGTCCCAGTCGGTATTGGCGCCGTGGTTCTTGTAGCGGGCGTAAGCATCGGGGGTGATGAGCGCGTGCTCAAGCTGGAAGTCGAGCAGTTCGTCAGCCGACATCGGGTTGCCTATGCGGCGAGCCAGCTGGCTCCAACCGATTTTCTGGGAAATGCTCACGCGTGCCTTTTCGCCCTTGCTACCGCGCTTGGTGGTAACGAAGATAACGCCGTTGGCAGCACGCGAACCGTAAATAGATGTTGCGGAAGCGTCTTTAAGCACCGTAACGCTCTCGATGTCGTTGTCGCTCAACATGGCAAGCACTGCCATGCCGCAAGGCGTGCCGTCGACTACTACGAGGGGTTCGCTCGAGGCGGAAATCGAACCGTTACCGCGCACGGTAATAGAAATATTGGTAAAGTCGCCCACGTCGCCGGAGGAGTTTAGCACCTGCATACCGGCCACCTGGCCTTGAAGGGCATCGGCAATGTTTACGTTGGGCTTGCCGGCAACGACTTCGCCGGTCACCTTTTTCACGGAACCTACAACAGTTCCGACTTTCTTGGCAGTACCGTAACCCACAACCACGGCTTCGTTGAGCTGGTTGTCGTTCATGACTACCTGAACGTTGCCGGCTACGTTTACGGTCTGCGACTGCATGCCGATGTAGGAAACCGTAAGTTTCTTGGCCGAAGCAGGAACATTCTCGAGCGTGAACTTACCGTCTTCGTCGGTAACTACCACGACTTTTGTCCCGGGCACTCTGACCGTCGCGCCGATAACCGCCTCGCCTTGTGAGTCGACAACGCGGCCGGTTACGCGCTTCTGTGCGGAAAGCGATGCTGCACCCAACAGCATGCAAGCCCCGAGGAGCACAAGTTTTTTGTTCATAATATAAACCTTAAATTAAACATTTTTGTTTTTCTATGTCAAGCAGGGCTTTTGGCTATGAGCTGCCAAGACAGTTCCGATTGTCTCGGCAGGCACGCCCACCTATATTCATTTCGTCCATTGCTACACCCTATATATAATATTGTATAGAGATGATCCAAGACGGGTTTAGCAAGTCGAGTGTGTTAATTTTAATCGTCACCCTCTTACACACCATAAACCTGCACTCGGCACGGCTCTTTATCGCCGCACGGAGTATCAGACCAAGGCATATTGCGTATGAGGATAATGTGAATTGGCAGCAAAAGTACGGCTTTTTTCTTATATGACAAATATTTTAATAGCGTTTAGACCGATTTTTTAACACCGAGTCCGATTTTCGTGGGTATTTCGCCCTTTTTTGTTTGTTAAGCGGCTTTTTGCTTTCACTATGAAAGGGCGCAGCTTTCCGCGCAAATCTTTCCTGTCTGCATAGAGACGAATTTAGTAAACAAGTAGAAGCGTAAACAGGACATTCAGCCTTGCAACCTACCCGTCTTGCTTGTCAGGGCAGCGCGTCCTATACGCATTTTTTTACCCCGATAAACCTTTCAACCTTTCATTTTGTTTCTTATTTATTTGTGCATAAGCGATTTAACGCGTGAATGGTTTGGGCGGCAAACCATTCACAACCTGTCACAACCAGTCACGCAGGCGGCTGCGGGAATTTAGTCGAAACTTTTCTCCAATTCATCGTCAGAAATCGCGTATTGGGACATAGATACAGAGGTTGGATAGGATATTATTATATAAGAAATAGAACTTTTTAATAACTTTGCCGTATGGAGAGGCGCGCATGCCGCGCAAATTCATTTATAAACTTAACAGTATCTATTATTAACCTTAATCTATTTAAATCTATGAGAAAGTCTACCCACTTATTCTCAATGCTCGCCGCCGCGCTGCTTTCTTTCAGCACGGTTACGGCACGCACGGCCGAAGACACGGCGCCGGAGAATGTGCTTGAGCGCGCCAACCAGGCCGAGGAGGTGCTCAACCTGCGCGGCGTGGGTTATCCCACCACCGAAAGCGAGGCTTACACCGCTTTCGCCGCTGTTATTGCCGAGGCGCGCGCGTATGCCGACCCCGGTATGGACTACATGTCCGCCCTCGCAGTAGCCGAAACGGAATACATGAGTGCCACCGAGGGCATCCAGATGCCTGAGGCCGGCAAGTACTACAACCTCGTCATGATGACGCAGACCGGTGCGAAGTGGCTGCTTTCGCCCTCTGCCGACGACGTGTCGCTTGTCGCTTTCAACGGCGCACCCTCTGCCGCCACGGCCTTTGAGTGCCGCGCCAACGCCGACGGCACTTATTCTTTCCTCTCGCCCCAGGGCAAGTGGTTCCGCAACCACTCTAAGTATGCAGGTGTGAACTGGATGACAGAGACGTCAACAACCGGACTTGACGATACTTACAGCGAGCAATTCTGCAACATCACCGTTGCCCGCATGGGTAAGGACGGCATGACGGAGGCAGAACTCGACGAACTGTTTGGCTACATGACGCTTTTCAGCTGCCGGGGCTATGACTCGAACAACGGAGTTTATCTCAGCGGCTACACCGTTATCAAAACCGATGGCTCTGACTACGACGGTGCAGCCAACCTCTACTATAATGCCAGCCACACCGTTGCCGTTCGCTTTGTTGAAGTTGTACCCGAAGACGCAGGCGAGACGGCGAAGAACACGTTTGTCTATACCGAGGTTTCGCCTGAGAACAACAGCACGGTCGAGACGCTCTCCAAAATCCGCATGACCTTCCCCGTCCTCAGCGAGTCGGTCGACTATGAGCAGTCAATCGATGTAATCAACACCGCCACGGGCGACAAGGTGACGCAAGGCACGCTTTACTGGGAGGACTACTGGAACGGCTCTACGGTCATCACGTTCACGCTCGATGCCGCCATCACGGCAGCCGGCACGTATAGCATCACCATTCCCGAGGGCCTGATTTACGATAACCAGATTGTGTGGAACGACGACGACACCATCGACGACTCCGCCGCCACCTACAACCCCGAGTTTACGCTCACCTACACCGTTTCGGGCACGGCTACGCCGAAGAACACGTTCAACTATCTCTCCGTCAGCCCCGAGAACAACAGCGAGGTGGAATCGCTTTCCAAGATTAGCCTCACCTATTCCGCTTGCAGCGAATCCATAGAATATTATGAGCCGATTGCTGTCATCAATACAGCTACCGGCGAGAAGGTAACCGATGCCTATCTCTATTGGGAGGACTACTACAACTACTCGCCCGTCGTGACGCTCACGCTCGACACGGAAATTATCACTCCGGGCACGTATAGCATCACCGTTCCCGAAGGCTATATCTATGACAACAATATCATTTGGAGCGGCAGCGGCTACGACGACTCCGCCGCCACCTACAACCCCGAGTTCACGCTCACCTACACCGTGACCGGTCCGGCAGTGCCGCCCGTTGCCTCGCTTTCAGAATTGAGCAATACGATGGCCTACACCATTAAAAACGCCAACGGCTTTGGTACGATTTATTACGATGAGGCTCACTCCGGCATGATGTGGCTCGGCGCGTCCAGCAGCTCCAATTTCAGCCACGACGTCGACCTCACGAGCAAGAACGCCAACTGGCTGGTTATCCTGTTCAACGAGCAGTATTATCTCTACAACGCCGGCGCCGGTCAGTTTGTCAAGGTCAATGCCTTCAATGGTTCAGTGAATACCTCCTTGCAGGATGAAGCGATCGCCATTACTGTTCAAGAGCTTGGCGACTACAAGTTTGCCTTCTCTACCTCTGGCGGCGAAAAAGACTGGATGTGCGCATCTCCGCAGATTTCCACCGCCCCCGTTTGCCAGTGGACGGTCGACGACAACGGTTGCGCTTGGCGCCTCACGCCTAATGCCGAGCTCGACGTAACGGCAGAGAGTGCAGCAGCTATTGAGAAAATTGCCAAAGCAAGCGGTATCCGCAGCATTACAAATGATGCCCGGACTGATGTTGAGGCATTCACGCTCGATGGCCGCAAGGTTGCAGGCAAGCTACAGCGCGGTCTGTATATCGTAAATGGTAAGAAGGTTTTTGTGAAATAAGCCTTACGAGATATTGATAAACAAAAACGGGTGTGCCGGACTGACGGCACACCCGTTTTTGTTTGGGGATAGGAAGGGGCTTATCGAATTTTAGCGGTTTCAAGCCGGTTGCCAAAACCGCCTTGTGATGTCTTCAAACGTACCGTCCGCGCTTTGGCGATACAGGCGCTGGTTGGTCGTGGGCGACTTGAGCGGACCCTGTTCGGCGCGATACGGGCCGAGCTTCACGTAGTTGAACGCAGCGCGGTCAGCAGGCCACTCATCGCGGCCGGAGTACCAGCCGGTCTTGAGCCTGTCTCCGTACTTCTGCTTCACGGCCCGCGCCAACCGCCCGACGGCGGCGGGGTCGTTGTCGCCGCCCATCAATCCCACGCAGGTCACCTCGCCTTCCACATCGTCGAGCAGGGCAAAGAGGCGTTCCTCCGTCAGTTCCTCGCCGATGTCGTCTTTGAGATACGCGCTGTGGCAACCCGGGCAACCGTTAGGGCAAAGCGAGAGGTTGATGGCCAGCGTCACCTCGTCGGGAAACTCCTGGAAGACAATATCGTAGTTGACATATTTAAGCATCTTGCTTCACTTTCGCATAGAAACGGCGGGCGGCTTCCTTCTGACGGTCGAGGGAGAAGTTGGACACGCGCTTAAGGTAGCCGATGATGCGCGTCATGTAATCCACATTCTTGCTGTGGCAGTGGGGACACTCCTTGAGGTAACGCTTGTCGATGTGCCCGCAGTCGTTGCAGAGCGTGTTGGGAATGTTGAAGGTGAAGTAGTTGCAGCCTTCCTTTGCTGCCACACGCAGCAGCTGGCGATACTGCGGCGCGGAAAGATGCTCTTCGAGGTTGGCATGGAGTGCGCTGCCGCCCGTGAGGTGCTCGATGTACTTGCGGCCGTGCAGGCGGAACTTCTCGATGATGTCGGTGTTGGGGTCTTCTACCACGTAGAAATAGCTGTTGTAGCAGTCGCGCGGCACGAAATATCCGTCTTCGCGGTCCCAGCGTGCGTGCTTCACACCCACGTTCTCTGCCGGTATCATCTCGCAGTTGAAGAGCAAGTCCTTCGTGCGATATTTCTTGTTGAATTTTTCCACAACGCCGAGCACCGAGGATACGAACGAGGCGTATTCCTCATTGTCGGAAATCGTCATGCCGAGGCTTTCTGCAGCCTCCACCATGCCGTTCACGCCCACGGTGAGGTATTGGCGGCGAATGTTGATGTAGCCTGCGTCGAAGAGCGGCAGCATGCCCTTGTCCATCAGGTCTTTGAGGTTGTCGTTGTAGGCCATCTGCACCTTGTGCACGAGGTCAACGATGTCTTCGAGGTACTCGATGTAGGGCTTGCCCTCGCGCGTGGCCTGCTGGATGCAGCGGTTGAGGTTGATGGTCAGGACAGACTTCGAGCCGGTGCTCACACCGCCGGCGCCGAGCGTGTAGCTGAAGCCGTTGTCCTGGATTTCGTTGCGCAGGCGGCAGCACGATGCCAGCGAGTCGGCATTGTCGCTCATGTAGGTGAAGAAAGAGTGGCCGGCGGCATACATCTCGGCGGTGAAGTCGCCGTATTCCTTGTCAATCACGTCGCCGTCCTTCGTGAGCAGCGCCATGGTCTCCACGGGAAACGTGAGCACAGCCTTTGTGCGCTCCTCGTTGAACCAGCGCATGAAGCGCTTCTGCAGCCAGCTCACGGCGGGCCAAGAGGGCTGCGAGCCGTCGGGGAAGTAGAAGTTGCCGAAGATGCTCTCGAAATAGTTTTTATCGTAATAGCTGATGTTCCAGAACACGGACTGGAAGTTTCTCGCGCCCGTAGGCTGGTTGATGGAGTAGACAATCTGCTCGAAACTGTCGGTGATGACCTTGTCGATGGTGCGGGCGCGGAGCGAGAGGTCGGCCTGGTCGCCGGCGCGCTTGTAGTAGTCCGGGCCATATTCCTTTTCGAGGAAGTGGCTCATATACATCAGGAACTCCGGGGTGGCGCACGCGCCGGAAAGCATGCTCGACACGATGAACACCATGTTTACAAAGCCGCCGCAGAACGATTTGAGGTTCGTGGGCGCGGTGGAGTTGCCGCCGATGCTCTTCGTGCCGCCGAGCAGCCAGGGGTACATGGTGATCGAGGCGCAGTAGTTGGCGAGGCTCGTTTCGTCGTTCTTATATATATAATGGTTCTTTAGCAGATAGATGTAGCGGTCTGCTGTTTCCTTGCCGTAGAGTGCCTTGATTTTGTCGCAGAGCAGGCGGCGGTTCAGGCGGATAAAGCCCTGCTTGGGCAGTTCGCCGATGAGCGTGGCGATGTTCTTGTTCTCCACGTTGGCGTTTGCGTCGTACTTAGAGCCGGTGGCGGGGTTGGCCGAGTTGCAGTAGTTGATGAGGAAGCGGAGCTTGTCGGCCGTTTCGCGGTCGTCCTCGTGGCGCTTGCGGTAGAGCATGAACGCTTTTGCGGCCTTGAAATGGCGTTCCGTCATCAGTGCCACCTCCACCTGGTTCTGTATGTCCTCCACGCTCATGCCGTTGCAGAAGCGCAGGTGGTCGGTGATGGCTTTCAGCTGCTCCGCGTTGAGCGGGTCGCCGGTCGAGGCAAAGGTTTTGAGAATGGCGCTTTTGATTTTGTCGAGCGAGAAAGGCTCGGTCGTGCCGTCGCGCTTGGTGATGATAAAGGAGTCGTAACTCATAGGGCTTGATAAAGGGCTGTTTCCCTGCGGAAAAGGCGAAAATCCTATCCGAAAGGAAAGTGCTTGGAATAAATATTTTGTAAAACTATAATGCGAAAAGAAGTTTGCATGTTTTCCAAAATGGGAAACTTTTGCTTCATCGCAAAATCGCAAACCACTAAAAATCAAGAACGAAAGGTTTCAAAACGGAAAACTTTGCTTTCTGCTTGTCCTTTTTGCTTGGCAAAGGTAAGGCAAATTATCTTAGCAGAAAAGTGATTTTACAGAAAAGTTTTAAGGTTTTTCAAAGTCGCGATTTGGGGCATTATATTTTTCTCGACAAGGCAGATATTTTTTACTGCGTGCCAGCAATTTTTTATTTGCTCTGGGAAAATCTTTATTCAAAAGTTTTGAACATATATTCCAAACTTTCGAATATGTGTTCCAAACTTTTGAATACATGTTCCAAACTTTGGAACAAACATTATCTACGATAAAATGTAATTTATCAAGGGGAAAGAAAAAAGGATATAGCAGGTAGGAAGAAATAATAGAAATCTCAAGTCTCACGAGTAGGGGCGTTTTGCAAAACGCCCTTACTCGTGAGACCTTATAATCGCAAACCCAACGAATTAGATTGATGCAACCAACGCGTTACACCTTAGAGCGCGGAGTATTTATATACAAAAAGGCTGTGTCAAAATGTGCCTGTGGCCTTGAAATGTCGTACAATCGAGTGCAGAGACGAGCACGTTTGGGCTATTCCGAGTGCAGCCGACATTGC
>JBJEAH010000081.1:0-13716 GCA_051868815.1 Alloprevotella sp. | reverse complement strand
GTTGGGACGGACATGGGTACAATCAATCCAGTTTCCTCTGGCTCTTATTGATAATTGTGGCATTTGTGGGAAACGACGATTCCAGACACGTGCGTGGTGAGCAAGACAGTTCCGAAGGATTACAATACACTTTATCCAACTTTCCAGAACTTGATGTTGTGGCAGATTATACAGTCGGGCAATTTGCTTTTTGACGCGATTATCGTTTAAGTTGCAGAATAGTTTGGACAGTGTGCCAAAAGAAGCAACCTCCAGTGTCTTCCATACAGGAGGAACATCAGGAGAACTATATTTCCTGAAATGTTCTTGGATGAAATCCTCTTTTGAACGCTGTACCTCTCTCTTTATGGTAGTCAAATTGTCCGCATATATTGCTTTGTTAATGCAAAGATTGGAATCGGCGAACCAGAAAGGGCCATGAGAAAGGGCTACATGATGTATAACCTTTGAACGTAGTGATACCTCTATACTTTGAATTGCAGTGAAAAGAATACTACGCAGTTTTTTGTCGAAGTAGTAGATATAAACCGCATCCTCAAAATAGGTATCAGGTTTATACAAGTGTCTGTCGTTATCTATTTCAAAATAGCGGAGATAGTTTGCAATGCGGAAATAACTGATATTCGTCAACACCTCAACAGCCCGTTCTTCATCTTTGAAAAGTACCCCTCTTGCCTTCAACTGAGCCAAGATCTGCGTGTAATCAAGAGCATTCTTTGTGTAATCCATACCTCTATAAAAACGAAGTTCCGCCCTGGTTCGCTGTTCAAATGGGAAGCGTGGCGGAATCTGTTGCTGCAAAATTACTTTATTATCTTTGACTGTGCAAGTTTTGCCCATACTTTTTCATAGAAATAATGATTTTCCTGAGGAGTTTTCCTGAGGAGGTATAGAGTCAACAGACAATCCACAAAAACAGACATCGGGGCGCACCATTTTCGGTGCGCCCCGATGTCTGTGGGGATGTGCTTTTCTATTCTTACTTGAACAGGAAGAATTGCGGACGACCGTAGAGGCGGAAGGTTTTGACGGCACCGGGCATCACTTCCTTGCGGCCGGCGAGACGCACGGCGGAGATGGTCTGGATTTCGCCGAGGTCGATGATAAGGCGGTGGGGATAGGGCTGGCGCGCGCCGTTCCAACGGGAATGCCAATAGGTGGCAGGGTCGGCGTCGAAAAGTTGCTCGGCCTCGCCCTCATAGGGTTCTTCGGTGCCGGCATAAACCACTTTCCAGCCGTCCTTGCCAAGAACGTTGCCCTTGCCGTCGAGCAGTTCGATTTCGGAGAGGCAGGAGTTCTGGCCGTCGTAAGAGGAGAGCACCTCGAGGCAGAGGTGGCGCAAAGTGGCGGGGGAGGCAAGGGTGAACTGCTGGAAGCCGGCCTCTTGCTTCATCTCGCCGGTAAAGATTACGTCGCCCTCGTCGAGAACCGGCTCGCCCAGGGCTTCGCGTCTGACGGCGGTGCGGAGGTTTTTGTCAACGCCCAGTGAGTCGAGAATGGGCTGGGGCAGGCCGGCAATGCTGTGGTGGCCGGTGGGTTCGAGGTCGAGCACGATGATTTCGTTTTTGCCCTTCTTCACCCAAGGTCCGGGCACGTAGAGCGTGTGCTGCGGACCGACGGCCCAATACTTGCCGATGCTGCGGCCGTTTACCCACACCGCACCTTTGCACCAGCCGCGCGTGTCAAGGAAGAGGTCTCCGGCGGAGGCCAGTTCGAACGTGCCGCGATAGAAGGTGGGGGCGGAGGTGGAGAGGTTGCCGGGAGTGATATCGGCAAAAGCTTTCTTCAACTGCTTTTCGGCATCGCCCTTGGCAGCCACGGAGGCGTAGAGGGGCAGCGGCGTGGTGGTCCAGCCCGTGAGGGGCTTGCCGCCGAGGGTTACCTTTTCGGTGATGCCTTTGAGGTTGTTGAGGAGGTCGGGGCCATAGTTCACGCGGCCAACGTTTTCAACCAATATCTCGAGTTTGCCGCCGGCGGGAATGTCTACGTCAATCTTGTTCTGACGGTGGCGACGGTCGAGGCTGCCCACAATCTTGCCGTTAACGGAGACAACGCCGTAGTCGCGCAGTTCCTTGATGACGAGCGTGCCTTTAGCGGCAGCGGGGAGCGTGGTTTCGTAGTGGATATAGCCAAAGTCCATGTCGGCATCTTCCATAGTGAGGGGACGCTCGTTCTGAATGCGGCGCGTGAAGGCAGCCGAGAGGGGTGCCTGCTGCGTGAGGGTGACGGCGGGGAAGGCGCTGATGGGGTTGAGGGCGGGCACATCGGGGAGCGTTTCGCCCTCGGGCAGGTGCTTCTGGATGACTTCGCGGAAGGCGTGGTACTTAGGCGTGGCGTTGCCATACTCGCCGAGGGGCGCGTCGTAGTCGTAGCTCGTGGGCTGCGGCTCGTAGCCGTAACTGGTGTTAGCGCCGTTGGTATAAGCGAAGTTTGTGCCGCCGTGCATCATGTACATGCTCACCGACACGTTGTGTCCCAACATCCAGTCGAGCTGTTCGGCGGGGTTGCGGTAGTCGCGGCGCGAGTGGGTCTTGCCCCAAACGTCGAACCACGCGGGATAGAACTCTGCCACGAAGTACGGGCCGCCCTTATGGAAGCGGTCGATGGTGTGGATCACCTCCTCGCCCACAGAGCCGTTCACCGTGGGCAGCACGCCTTCGAGATAGCCGTTGGGCATCTGTCCCGAACCGTCGCAGGTGATGAGGGGCACGTCGAAGCCTGCCTCGCGAATCATGTCGCGCAGTTTGCCGAGATACACCTTGTCGTTGCTGTAAGAGCCGTATTCATTCTCTACCTGCACGAGGAGAATGGGGCCGCCCTTGGTGACGCAAAGGGACGCTACCTCCTTGCCAAGGCGCATGATGTAGCGGCGGCAGGCTTTGAGGAAGGCTTCGTTGTCGCTGCGCCACACCATGTCTTTCTCTTTTTGCAGCCAATAGGGATAGCCGCCGAAGTCCCACTCTGCGCAGACGTAGGGACCGGGGCGCAGCACGACGTGCATGCCTTCTTCGCCGCAGATGCGGATAAACTTGGCGAGGTCGGCCTGTCCCTTGAAATCAAATTCGCCCGGGCGGCGTTCGTGGATATTCCAAAAGACGTAAGTGGAGATGGTGTTGATGCCCATGGCCTTTGCGCGGCGTATGCGGTCGCGCCAGTACTCCTGCGGCACGCGGGGGTAGTGCATCTCGCCGCAGATGAACTGGATAGGCTTGCCTTTGAGCAAGAATTGCCCGTTCTCAATCTTGAAATCCTGAGCGGACAGCTCTGCCGACGCGCAGAAGAGGAGGGTCAGCATGAGCGCAAAAAGTTTTTTCATGATGTTTTGGGTTATGTAAATAATAAGGTTAGTGATCATAAGCATTTTGTTTTGATAAAAACCATTAAAAACACGTGAGACCTTGATTTGTTTTCCATTAAAAATGGGTTTTTATGGTTTTTCCCTTGTTCTGTGTGGGGCGGGCGGGAACCGACCGCAGCCTGAGCGAATAAGGCACAAGGCGAAAACCGCAGGTTTTCAGACTTGGGGCTTATTCGCTCAGGCAAGCCGGTAGGCCCACACAGAACAAGTTGTTTTTACTGGTTTTTATCCATTTTTCTCCAACAAATCTTGACCTATCTTTTGCAAAGGTAAGCAAAAGAAAGCATTCCGCCCCGCTTTTGCACTATCTTATAGGATAACACATAATAATGAAAATGTTTTTCGTAACTTTGCGGCATTAAACTATATTTTTTACCCCAATGAATATCTTAGAACTCAGCGAGCAGGAAATACTCCGCCGCAACTCCCTCGAAGAACTCAGGAATATGGGCATCAACCCCTACCCCGCCGACGAATATCCCGTAAACGCCTACGCCGAAGAAATCAAGGCCACGTTTAAGGACGACGACGCGCCGCGCGAAGTGTGCATCGCCGGACGACTGATGGGCCGCCGCGTGATGGGTAAAGCCAGCTTTGCCGAACTGCTCGACTCGACAGGGCGCATTCAGGTGTATATCACCCGCGACGACATCTGCCCCGAAGAGGACAAGACATTATATAATAATGTATTCAAAAAACTGCTCGACCTCGGCGACTTCGTTGGCGTGAAGGGCTTCGTGTTCCGCACGCAGACGGGCGAGATTTCCGTTCACGCCCGCTCCATCACCCTGCTGGCCAAGAGCCTCAAGCCGCTCCCCGTGGTGAAGGAAAAGGACGGCGTGACTTACGACGCTTTCGACGACCCCGAACTGCGCTATCGCCAGCGCTACGTGGACCTCATCGTGAACCCCGACGTGAAGCAGACGTTCCTCAAACGTGCCACGGTGGTCAAGACGCTCCGCGCCGCGCTCGACGAGGCAGGCTACACGGAGGTGGAAACGCCTATCCTGCAACCCATACCCGGCGGCGCAAGCGCACGCCCCTTCATCACGCACCACAACTCGCTCGACGTGGATCTCTACCTCCGCATCGCCACGGAACTGTACCTGAAACGCCTCATCGTGGGCGGCTTCGAGGGCGTGTACGAAATCGGAAAGAACTTCCGCAACGAGGGCATGGACCGCAACCACAACCCCGAGTTCACCTGCATGGAACTCTACGTGCAGTATAAGGACTACAACTGGATGATGACCTTCACCGAGCAACTGCTCGAGCGCATCTGCATCGCCGTGAACGGCAAGCCCGAGACGGAAATCGACGGCAAGGTAATCAGCTTCAAAGCGCCCTTCCGCCGCCTGCCTATCCTCGAAGCCATCAAGGAAAAGACGGGCTACGACCTCAACGGAAAGACCGAGGAAGAAATTCGCGCGGTGTGCAAGGCGCTGGGCATGGAAATCGACGACACCATGGGCAAGGGCAAGCTCATCGACGAAATCTTCGGCGAGTTCTGCGAAGGCACTTACATTCAGCCTACCTTTATCACGGACTACCCCATCGAGATGTCGCCGCTCACGAAGAAGCACCGCTCCAACCCCGCCCTCACCGAGCGTTTCGAACTGATGGTGAACGGCAAGGAACTGGCCAACGCCTACTCCGAGCTGAACGACCCGATTGACCAGGAGGAACGCTTCCAAGACCAGCTCCGCCTCTCTGAAAAGGGTGACGACGAGGCCATGTTCATCGACCAGGACTTCCTCCGCGCCCTGCAATACGGCATGCCGCCCACATCGGGCATCGGCATCGGCATCGACCGCCTCGTGATGCTCATGACGGGGCAGACGCAAATACAGGAAGTGCTCTTCTTCCCGCAGATGCGCCCCGAAAAGAAAGCGCCGCGCGACAATGCAGCCGCTTACACGGCCGTGGGCATCAGCGAGGAACTCGTGCCCGTGCTGCAAAAGGTGGGCTACTATCTCGTTTCTGACCTCAAAGACGTGAACCCGCAGCGCATACAGCAGCAAATCGGCGAGGTGATCAAGAAATACAAACTCGACATCGCCAAACCCTCTGTGCAGGACATTGAGGGCTGGAATGTGTAAATATCAACAACGCGCTGGTTGAATCTCAGGCCTCACGAGTAGGGGCGTTTTGCAAAACGCCCGGAAAATGAATGCCTAATTGATTTGTGCCATGCGGCGCACACTGCGGGCGTTTTGCAAAACGCCCCTACTTGTTTCAACCAACACGTAAATTATCATTTTCGTGAACAACGGGAAAATTGCCATAATGGGCGGCGGCAGCTGGGCTACGGCCATTGCCAAAATAGTGCTCGAAAAGGCCGACCATATCTATTGGTATATGCGCAAGCAGGAAACGATTGACAACTTCCGACGCTTGGAGCATAACCCCTCATACCTTACGAGCGTACACTTCGACGTGTCGCGCATCACCTTCTCGGCAGACATCAACGAGGTGGTGCGCACCTGCGACACGCTGATTTTCGTGACCCCCTCGCCTTACCTCAAGAACCATTTGAAGAAGCTCAAAGTGAGGCTCACGGACAAGTTTGTCGTCACGGCCATCAAGGGCATCGTGCCCGACGAGAACCTCGTATGCTCGGAGTTTTTCAGGCAAATCTACAACGTGCCCGATGAAAACCTCGCCGTGCTCGGCGGACCGAGCCACGCAGAAGAGGTGGCGCTCGGAAGGCTCACGTATCTCACCGTGGGCTGCACCGACACCGACAAGGCCGCACGCTTTGCCGAACTCATTGCCTCGAGTTACGTGAAGACGAAGACCAACTCCGACGTGATCGGCATCGAATACGCCTCCGTGCTCAAAAACGTGTACGCCATTGCCGCCGGCATCTGCAACGGCCTGAAATACGGCGACAACTTCCAAAGCGTGCTCATGGCCAACGCCGTGCAGGAGATGAACCGCTTCCTCTGCGCCGTCTACCCTATACCGCGCAACGTGTACGACTCGGTCTATCTCGGCGACCTGCTCGTGACGGGCTATTCGAACTTCTCGCGCAACCGCGTGTTCGGCACGATGATCGGCAAGGGCTATTCCGTGAAGTCGGCGCAAATAGAAATGGAAATGATTGCCGAAGGCTACTACGGCACGAAGTGTATGAAGGACATCAACCGCCTCTACCACGTAAATATGCCCATCCTCGATGCCGTCTACAATATTCTCTACGAACGCATCTCGCCCGCTATTGAAATCAAATTGCTCACAGATTCTTTCAGGTAGCAACGGCACAACGCTTACGGGCCGTATGGCGGCATCAATTTAATCTCATTGCGCCATACGCTCTTTTTGTATCTCTTAATCACCGATGCTCTTCAATTCCTTTGAATTTTGCCTCTTCCTGCCCGTGGCGTTCACGCTCTACTGGCTGCTCCGACGCTGGCGGCAATGGCAAAACGCCTTTCTGCTGGCGGCGAGCTACGCCTTCTACGCGATGTGGGACGTGCGCTTCCTCTGGCTCATCGCCGGCGTGTCGCTCACGGCGTGGCTGAGCGGCACGGGCATCGCCCGCTTCGGGCACGGCAGCCGCAGGGCGAAGGGCATCGTGGCGGCGCAGGCGGCTGTGAGCCTCGGTGTGCTGTTTGCCTTCAAATATTTCAACTTTTTCGTAGACTCATTCGTCAGCCTCACAGAGTGGATGGGCTTTTCAGCCTGTCGCCCGCTGTGGCAGGTGGCGTTGCCCGTGGGCATCAGTTTCTACACGTTCCAGGCCTTGGCGTACGTCATCGACGTGAATCGCGGCGATGTAAAGGCGTGCCGCAACGCCCTCACGTTTTTCACCTTCATCGCTTTCTTCCCGCAGCTGGTGGCTGGCCCTATCGAGCGCGCCGCGCGGCTGCTGCCCTACTTCGACCGCCCGCGCCGCTTCGACTACGCCTCCGCTACCGACGGCCTGCGCCTGATGCTGTGGGGCATGGTGAAGAAAACCGTGGTGGCGGACAACTGCGCCGCCATCGTCAATGCCATCTATGCCAACCCGCAGGCCGACGGCACCGACCTCTGGGTGGCGACCATCTTCTTCGCCATTCAAATTTACGGCGACTTCTCGGGCTACTCCGACATCGCCGTGGGCTGCGGCAGGCTCTTTGGCATTCCCCTGATGCAAAACTTCCGCCTGCCCTACTTCTCGCGCAGCATCGCCGAGTTTTGGCGGCGGTGGCACATATCGCTGATGTCGTGGTTTCGCGACTATATCTACATTCCCCTCGGCGGCTCGCGCCACGGGCGGCTGCGCACCATGGGCAACACGTTCATCGTGTTCCTGCTGAGCGGCCTGTGGCACGGGGCGAACTTCACCTTCGTGCTTTGGGGCGCATATCATGCCTGCCTCTTCCTGCCGCGCATTTTCCTCAAAAAGCGCACGCCGCGCAGCAGCAACATCGCCGCCGCCGGCAGACTGCTGCCCTCGCTCAAAGAGGCGTGGCAGATGGGGCGCACCTTCCTGCTGGTGTGCCTCGGCTGGGTGCTGTTTCGCTCGGAGGACGTAAGTACGGCCTGCCTGCGCCTGCAACGCATGTTTACCGACCTGCATTGGCACGTGCCCTACTGCGGCCGCCTGCCGCTCTTGCTGCCCGCCGCGCTCTTGCTTGCGGAATGGTGCACGCGGCACAGGGAGCACCCGCTCGACTTGCCCAACCGGGGACTATGGCGCAGCCGCGCCGTGCGCTATGCCGTGTACTACGCCCTTATCCTTTGCGTGCTGCAATGGGGCGGCACGCCGGTGGAATTTATCTATTTCCAATTCTAAATGTCGATGATGAAAAGATTTCTGCTCCGCACCTTCCTTTTCCTCCTGCCTCTCGCCCTGCTGCTCATGGGCGGCGAGGCGGTGCTGCGGCTGCACCCCAATGCCGCCAAGGACAAGGACAAGGCGATGCGGCTCACGGGCAGCCTTATCGACACGCTGATACTGGGCAGCTCGCACGCCTACTACGGGCTTTGCCCCGAACTCCTCGGGCGCAATGCCTACAACGCGGCGCAGGTGTCGCAGACGCTGATGTACGATGAGTTTATCCTCAACCGCTATGCCCTGCCGCATCTGCGGGCGGTGGTGCTCACGGTGTCCGATTTCAGTTTCTACGAGGAGTTGGAAGGCACGCCGAGCTGGTATCTCGCCGGCCGCTACCGCATGTATATGGGTTGCGATTACCATTCGCTCGCCAGTGCCTACGCTTGGGAGGCTGCGGCGTTTCCCGTGTTTGTGAAAAAACTGCTCGCCCTGCGCCAGCCGCCCCGAGAGCGGTGGAGCCTGCGCGGGCAGGGACTGGAATACACGCTCGAAAGCCGCGCCGCCGACTGGGACAACGGCAGCGAGCGGGCAGCCGTGAACCGCTACACCGACCTTAGCCACGGCGATGTCAACGAAACGCGCCTCTGCCGCATCGCCGCCCTGTGCCGAAAGCGCGGCATCAGCCTCGTGCTGGTTGCCACGCCGCTGCGCCCGTCATACCGCGCGGAGCAAAATCCGGCACAGGTAGCCGATATGCACCGCCGCATCGGCCGCATCGCCGCCCGCTTCCCGCGAACCGTGCGTTTCCTCGACTTCGCCGCCGACCCAGCCTTCACTGCCAACGACTTCTACGATGCCGACCATCTCAACCGCGCCGGTGCTGTCAAGTTGTCGCTGAAAGTGAAGGGGGCGATTTGAGGAATAATATATTTGACAAAAACCATAAAAACCGCTTGCCTCGTTTGAAGCCCCTTGGGCTACGCCGCCGGTCTTAACGCCGAGCCTGCGTGCCTATCGGCTCGCGCTCGTCCTTAATCCCTGCGGCTGCGGTCGGTTCCCGCCCGCTTCAAACGATGCAAGCAAAAAACAGGAAAAAGTAAAGCACTTATTTTTACTATTTACAGCAAAAAGTAAACGTCTACTTTTTCTTGTTTTTTGCTTGTCCTGTGTGGGCGGGCGGGCACCGACCGCAGCCTTAACGGAGAGGGCGCGAGACGGGAGCCGATAGGCTCACAGGATCGAGGACTATCCGTTAAGGCGAGCCGTTAGGCCACACAGGGCAAGCGGTTTTGATTGTTTTTGTTTCATTCGACCAATAAGCCATACACAATATTATATATATATGGACTACAAAAGCATATTTTCAACAGAAGAGCTTAAAGAACTCACCGATTGGTTCAAAGAGCGGAAAGACAAGCTCCCCGAAACGCTGCAAGTGGACGATGCCACGTTTGTGAGAGACCTCCGCCTGACGGTGGAGTTTTACCTGCGCCTCGTGGAACTCTACCACGACAAGCGCGCCTTTTCCGGGCAACTTTATCTCTTGGAACGAATCCGCAAAAAACTGATTGAACTCGGATTATAAGCTGTGAAGATGAAAAACCACCCTATCCGCGTAACGCTCCTTTTGATGGCGGTCTTCGCCATCTTGCTGCTGCTGCGCCTGATGCCGCCATTCGAGTTGGGAACGGTTGAAATAAAGAGAACCGACATTCTCGCCGACATCATCAAGACCGACGGCGAGGACGACGGCGACGAGGCGGCCATGCTCGAAGCCCTGCGCAAGCAAAAGCCTGCCTTCCGCGACTCCTGCCCGCCGGGCATGACGTGCATCGAAGACTATGCCGAAAACGGCGGGCGCGGCATGGAGCCGTTCTACCGCGCCTTGGAGCAAATCGGCGAACTCGACCGCCCCGTGCGCATCGCCTACCTCGGCGACTCGTTCATCGAGGGCGACATAATCACCGACGAGCTGCGCCTCCTGCTGCAAAAGCGGTTTGGCGGCTGCGGCGTGGGATTTGTGGACATGGCCAGCCAAACGGCGGGCTTCCGCCACAGCGTGCGCGAGGAGGCAGAGGGCTGGGAGAGTTTCAGCATTGTGGATAAAGAAAAATGCGACCAAACGAAACTCGGCATTTCGCAACGCTACTTCCTGCCCCAGCCCGGTGCGCGCACGGCGATGAAAGGCGTGAAAAAGTTCGGTTGCGACACGTGCCAAACCGCCACGCTCTTCTTGCGCTCCAATGCCCCTTGCGACATCAGCCTCACGCTCAACGCCTCCGACAGCCTCCTGCTGCACGCACAAGGCACGGGGCAGGTGGAAGCGCTCACCGCCGAGGGCAAAATAGGCCGCGCCGAGTGGTCGTTCCCCTCCCCCGCCCCGGGCATGGTGTGCTGGGGCGTTGCGCTCGACGGGCGCAGCGGCATTTCGCTCGACAACTTCTCGCTGCGCGGCAGCAGCGGCACCACGCTGACCTCCGTGCCCGAGGCCACGCTGCGCGAGATGCACGGCGTGCGCCCCTACGACCTCGTGGTGCTGCAGTACGGCGTGAACGTGGTGACCAAAAACGCCAAGAAATATACCCAATACGTGCGCAACATGAAGCACGTCATCGACTTCATCAAGAAGACCTTTCCCGAGGCGGGCATCCTGATATGCAGCGTGGGCGACCGCGAGGGCAAGGACGACAGCGGCAAGCTCTGCACCATGCCGGGCATCAAGGCGATGGTGCTGAGCCAGCAGACCATGGCCGCCGAGTCGGGCGTGGCGTTCTGGAACATGTACGAAGGCATGGGCGGCGAAGGCAGCATCAAGCGCATGGCCGACGCGAAGCCTGCCGAGGCGGGCAAGGACTATACGCACATCAACCATCGCGGCGGCCGCCGCATCGCCGGCATCTTCTATAAATCCATCATGCACGGTTTCGAGCAATACAAGAAGCGCAAAGCCTATGAAGCGGAATAGCCTCTGCCACAGATGCACCGCCCTCTGCTGCGCCCTGATGCTCTGCCTCTGCTGCGCGGCGCAGGACGTCTTGCCCCGTCGCCTGAATGCCGACGGCGGTGCAGCCGTGCCGCAAGCCACCGACAGCTGCGCCGAGTTGCCGCCGCTGCGCAGCCTTACGTTTGAAACGGCGAACAGCATGCCCTCGTCGTTCCGAAACCGCAAGGAAAACGTTGTGGCCAACGCCGCCGCCCTGCGCCCCGCACTCGACATCGTGCGACGAGGCGAGCGGCCGCTGCGCGTGCTGCATCTTGGCGACTCGCACGTGGCGGGCAAAGCATTTCCCAATGCCGTGGAGCTGACGCTGCGCACGGCGTTCCGCAAGGCGGAGGTGAGGCCCGGCGACGGCACAGCCGGCCTTGTCTTCACCGCCATAGGCAGCAACGGCGCCACCAGCGAACGCTTCCTCTCCGAGAGTTACCGCGAGCGCATCGCCGCCACGCAGGCAGACCTCGTCATCGTGTCGCTCGGCACGAACGAGGCGCACGGCATGGGCTATATGGAGAGCACCCACGAGCAGCAACTCTCCGTGTTCCTCGACATGCTGCGCAGCGTTTTGCCCGAGGCAACATTCCTCTTCACCACGCCGCCGGGCGACTACCTGAAACAGGTGTACGTGAACTATCGCAGCACGGGGCGCGGCGGCAAGCGTCGCCGCGTGGTGCGCAGCGCCCTCCGCCCCAACCCGATGAACAGCCGCTGCGCCGCCTGCATCACGGCCTTTGCCCGCGACCACGACCTTGCCTCCTGGGACCTTTACAACATCTGCGGCGGCGAGGCTGCCGTGCGCAACTGGATTGCCGCAGGACTGATGCGCCCCGACCGGGTGCACTACGAACCGCAAGGCTATGCCATTCAAGGCAAACTCCTCGCAGAAGCACTGCTCCGCAGCTTTGAAACCGACGGCAGGCAATGAGTCAGAGGCTGAACACAAGTAATCAAGAAAAATTGTTAATCCCTCGCCACGCCCTGCGCAGAGCGTCAATCACTCGTTTGCAATCGTTAAGAGAGTCCCGGGTGAATTTTTAGGGATAATTAAGTTTGCGGAAATCTGCACCTTGAAAAATTCAACGAAATTCATGGAAATTTTCACGATAAAGCACTTCGGAAAAATTATCAAGGAGCAAATTTTCACGGGCTTGCTGATAATTTTCACGGTCATATAAGATAATTTTTCCGCCCATATAAGATAGTTTGCCCCTAAAAATGCGAAAAGAGGAAAAGCCCGCGCTCTCCCTCTTTGTCCAAGGCAAAGATATGCATTTCGCCCCATTCTGCCAAAACGCGCCACGTTGTGCCACGGGCTGGCAAAGCGAAAGAGGGGGCGGTAGGGCATTGGGCAGAAACTCAAATTCTCAACACCAATCAAGGAATACTACAAACATTATTCGTAATATTGCACTTGCTTGTTGACCCTGTAATTAAGGTTTAGGAGTATTATGTCGCAGAAAAAAGAATTTTTATTGAGCCGTAAGGCTGTTACATATCTTGATTTGTTTGCTGGAGCAGGAGGTTTCAGCGAAGGTTTCATGCAAGCATACACGGAAGACAAGTACTATGACTTTCGTCTCGCAAGTGATATCAATGAGAATTGCGAACTGACACATCGTGTACGTTACAACAAGATGCTTGGTCTGGACACGAAGTTTATTTGCCAAGACATTATGGACGATTCTTTCTTGCCAAATCTGCTAAAACAGATTGGCAGACAAGAGATTGATGTCATTACTGGCGGTCCAAGCTGCCAGTCATTCAGTCTTGCAGGGCGTAGGAAGAAACTTGACAAGCGTGATGATTTGTTTTTCCACTATCTTAAAGTAATAAAGGTCCTCCGGCCAAAGTACTTTGTGATGGAAAACGTGAAAGGCATTCTGACAAAGGACGAGGGTCGCATAAAGGAACGTATCATCAGGGAAATACGCTCTATCGTTGACGACATGAAAATGTCTCAATTGTTCGCATTCCTTGATGCTACCTTGAAACCTATACTGCCGATGGCAATATACGAATCAATCTATCTGCGGCTTAATATTGAGACTACAGCTGAAGGTATGGATAAGACTTGGGAAATGTACTTTAACAACTTAGAACAGCAACTGAAAGACGTAACCAAGCATCTTCCATACAATGTCAGCAAGAGTGACGAATCTGTCAATACGGTTCGTCACGGTTTGATCCTATTGAAAATGAAGCAGCAGCGAGAATCTATCCGCAAACAGGTTATTCAGTTAAAAACTGCAGCACACATAGACAACGATGTCTTTGTTGATGGCTACAATGAAGTTATTGAGACCATTTCAGATGAGCAAATTCTTGATAAGACGCTGGAGGCTATCGGGAAAATAGGCAAAATGGGGAACTGCAAACAAGAGGCTGAAAACCTGAAAAAGTCCTTGGAAATACTTGTTGCGACTTTTGACGAATGTATAGAATTCATCAGAGAGAAATTCAAGGGGGACAAAAATTCCTTGGATCGTTTTGAATCCATAATGAAGGAAGTGCGTCTTTATGATATTCAAGCCCCCATTGTTGTTTTATCTGCGAACTATGGTGTACCTCAGAATCGTGAGAGAGTCTTATTCATTGGCTGTA
>JBJEAH010000080.1:0-13885 GCA_051868815.1 Alloprevotella sp. | reverse complement strand
GCGCCGCGCCGCGCTCTTCCTGCTTGCAAGGCAAATTTAGCGATTTATCCCCGTTACGCCAAATCCCAAAAAGTGTTGCGAAGAGTTTTATTCTTTGAAACTGTCAAATTTCGCCGTCCCAAAAAGAAATTTCCGCTTTTCATATAGGAAAAGGCGGGTATTTCGTAATTTTGCAATATGATAGACGCAGTGCGGGCATACATATAATATATAATGTGTGCCGACTGCGCCCGCCAATCCTTATTTTCAGAAAATTCCTACAATGAAGAACGGATTTATCAAAGTGGCAGCCGCCATTCCCTCGGTACGCGTGGCCGACTGTTCCTATAACACGGAACGCATAGAAAGCCTTGTGGCACAAGCAGAAGGGCAGGGCGTGGAAATTATCTGCTTTCCCGAACTCTCGCTCACGGCCTACACCTGCCAAGACCTCTTTTCGCAACAGCTGTTGCTCGATGAAGCCGAGACGGCATTGCTTAAATTGCTCGAATTCAGCCACAACCTCGACATTGTCATTATCGTCGGCGTGCCCATCGCCCACAGCGGCATGCTCTTCAACTGCGCCGCCGTAATCCAGCGCGGCAAACTCTTCGGACTGGTGCCGAAAACGTATTTGCCCAACTATAAGGAGTTTTACGAACAGCGTTGGTTCACCTCCGCTGCGCAGCTCCAAACGCCCGCCAACATTCGCTTTTGCGGCCAGAGCGTGCCGATGACGAGCCATCTGCTATTCGACACCGACCGCATTACCTTTGGCATCGAGATTTGCGAGGACCTGTGGGCACCTGTGCCGCCCAGCTGCGGCCTTGCCCTGCAAGGCGCGGACATTATCTTCAACCTCAGCGCGAGCAACGAGCTGATCGGCAAGGCTGCCTACCTGCACAATCTCGTGTCGCAGCAGAGTGCGCGCCTCATTGCGGGCTACGTCTACGCCGGCAGCGGCTACGGCGAAAGTACGCAGGACCTCGTGTTCAGCGGCCGCGCCTACATCTGCGAAAACGGGCACACGCTGGCCGAGGGCAGGCGCTTCGCCATGGAGGAGCAGTTGGTGGTGAGCGAAATCGACGTGGAACGCCTGCGCATCGAACGGCGCGTGAACACCACCTTCGCCGCCTCGCGCAATGTCTTGCAGCAAGCCCCGGCGCAGCACGTAGAGCTCGAGCCCGTGACGCAACCTGCCGATCGGTTCACGCTCACGCGCCCCGTCGACGCGCACCCCTTCGTGCCGGAAGGCAAGGCACTCAACGAGCGCTGCGAGGAAATTCTCTGCATTCAGAGTGAAGCTCTCGCGAAGCGCATTGAACATACTGGTGCACAGACGGTTGTCGTAGGCATCAGCGGCGGCCTCGACTCTACGCTCGCCCTGCTCGTCTGCGTCCACGCCTTCGACCGGCTCAACCGCTCGCGGCGCGGCATTGTGGGCATCACGATGCCCGGCTTCGGCACGACCGACCGCACCTACACCAATGCCATCAACCTCATGAAGAGCCTTGGCATCACCATTCGCGAAATCAGCATTGCCGATGCCGTGATGCAGCATTTCAAGGACCTTGGACACGATGCCGACAAGCACGACCTGACTTACGAGAACTCGCAGGCGCGTGAGCGCACCCAAATCCTTATGGACGCTGCCGGCCAGATGAACGGCTTTGTCGTTGGCACGGGCGACCTTAGCGAACTCGCGCTCGGCTGGGCCACTTACAACGGCGACCACATGAGTATGTATGGCGTGAATGCCTCGATTCCCAAGACGCTGGTCAAGCATCTCGTGAAATGGGTTGCGGAAAACATCGCCGACGAAGCCTCGCGCGAAACCTTGCTCGACATTGTGGACACGCCGATTAGTCCCGAACTCATTCCTGCCGATGAAAACGGCAACATCAAACAGGTCACCGAAGACCTGGTAGGCCCTTACGAATTGCACGACTTTTTCCTCTACAACACTTTGCGCTTCGGCTTCCGGCCGAAAAAGGTGCTCGCTCTTGCGCTCCGCGCTTTCGACGGCACGGGCAACGGTTCGCGTTTCGACGAAGAAGTGGTACGTCGTTGGCTCACTGTGTTTTACCGCCGTTTCTTCTCGCAACAGTTCAAACGCTCCTGCTTGCCCGACGGGCCGAAAGTGGGCACCTGCTCGCTCAGTCCGCGCGGTGATTGGCGCATGCCGTCCGACGCTTCGGCGGCTGCGTGGCTCGACGATTTGAAAGAAGAATAAGGCGGCGCGATGTCGCAACTGCTAATATTTTATTATATCCAAGTTGTCTGAATTAGGAACAGACATGATTAAAGTATCATCTGCCTGGAAGGCAGTACGGAGCGAAGCGACGGTAACCGGGCACGCAGTGCTCGGAGGCGGCTATTGCAAAGATTCTGCCTGGAAGGCAGTACGCCTGTGGAAATGTTTTAAGAACCTGTCCTGTGGCGTAGTGCCTTCCAGGCACGTCGTCCGTGCATTGTCCTACCGGGCACTTCGTACCCGGTTACCGTCGCTTCGCTCCGTAGTGCCTTCCAGGCACTTAATACCAAATTAAACAAACGGGTATTATCCTCAATCTTACGAATTGACACGGATCTGAAATTTGTACACTTGTTTGACAAATATTAAAAACCATAATGAACTTAATAAAATACCTGCTCCTCGCGCTTTCCCTGCTCTCCCTGCCCGCTTTCGCCGATAAGAAGCCGGCGGAGGTGTTTCTGGCAGAAACGGTGCTGGAAAAAAGCGAGATACACAAGGGCGACAGCCTGCTCGTAAGCGTTGTGATCTATGCTTCCCAGCCGTTCGACCATGTGGGTAACGCGCCCGAGTTGAAAATCAAGAACGCCACCGTGCGCCCCTTGCGTTTCCGTGTAGACAACACCCAGCGGCGCGTGCGCCGCGACGGGCGCGTGCTTTATTCCATAGTATGCGCGCAATACGTAGTATGCCCTTCCGAGACAGGAACTTACGTAGTGCCGCCGCTTAAAGTGGAGGGTGCATACCGAGTCTACCAGCAGGCGCAAACGCCCTTCGACGACTTTTTCGGCGTACCGCGCAAGTACGATGCTGTAAAGGCGAAAGCCGTGACAGAAAAGGTGTCGTTTCAAACCACCCCGAAGCCCCTGCGTACCACCCGCGATGCCATACGTCAGGGAGGCGCGGTACTGTAATTTTGATATATCCAATTCGTTATAAAGCATAGTCCTATGACAAATACTTTCCTCGACCTATGTCGCACGCGCCGCAGCGTGCGTGCCTACAAGCCGCAAATTCCTGAAAAAGAGGATTTGCAATATATTTTCGAGTGTGTGCGCATGGCACCCTCGGCAGTGAATTTCCAGCCTTGGCGTTTCTTCCTGGTCACCGATAAGGACACGCTCGCCCGCCTTGCAGAAAGCTACAACCGCGATTGGTTCAAAACCGCACCCGCCTGCATCGTGGCGTGCCGCAATGCCGACGAGGAATGGAAGCGCGGCGCGGACGGCAAACCGCATGGCGACATCGACGTGGCCATCGCCGTGGAGCATCTTTGCCTCGCCGCAGCAGAGCGCGGTTTGGGCACTTGCTGGGTGTGCAATTTCGAGGTAGAGAAATGCCGCCAGTCATTGGCGCTTGCCGAAAACCTTTATCCCGTTGTGCTCGTGCCCGTGGGTTACCCCGACGACGCACCGCGCGAAAAGCAGCGCAAGGAGTTGGGCGATTTTGTAACGATAATCGAATAGGAAATTTGATTTCCTTATAAGAAATTGCTATCTTTGCTTTTCAAAACAGGGGTGAATGTCGCTAAAAACCTTTACAATTATCGGTTCGGGCAATGTGGCCACACACATCGGCAAGGCCTTGCAAAGACAAGGCTATATAATAAATGGTGTGTTTAGCCACACTTTGGCGAACGCCGAACGGCTGGCGGCAGCATTGCATTGCCCGGCGACGGACAGCATCCGCGACGTGCCTGCGGCCGATGCCTTCCTGTTTTCTGTGAAGGACAGCGCACTTCCCTCGCTCGCTTCGGAAATCGTAAGGCGGTTTGGCCAAACGCCCACCTATATCCATACGGCAGGCTGCATTCCCGTCGGCATTTTCGGCGACGGTGCCACGCGGCAGGCGGTGATTTATCCCTTGCAAACGCTCTCAAAGCAGCGCGAAATAGACTTCCGCACCGTGCCCCTCTTCATTGAGGCGACTGATGCCGAAACGATCGCAGCCGTTAAGGAGGTGGCTGAAACGCTTTCGGACACCGTGCGCGAGATGGGCAGCGAAAACCGCCGCCGCCTGCACCTCGCCGCCGTGTTCGCCTGCAACTTCGTAAATCACTGCTATGCCCTTGGCGAGAAAGTGATGCAAAAGGCCGGCCTCGACTTTTCCTATCTCCTCCCGCTCGTCGACGAAACGGCGGCAAAGGCGCACACGCTTTCGCCCCGCGCGGCCCAGACCGGTCCGGCGGTACGCTGGGACGAGAATGTGATGCAAGCGCACCTCGACCTGCTGGAAGGCAACGAACGAATGGCGGAAATCTATCGCCTTTTAAGCAGAAGCATAAAAGATCTCTCTGCAAAATAATCTGTTAACCCTTACCTCATTCTATGATAAACTACGATTTGACCAAGATTAAAGGCCTGGCCTTCGATGTAGACGGCGTGCTGAGCACGAACTTCGTGCTGCTCGACGAAGACGGCGGGCAACCGCGCCGCACCGCTAATATCAAGGACGGCTACGCCCTGCAACTCGCCGTGAAGCAGGGACTTAACATCGCCATTATCACAGGTGGGCGCAGCGAGGCGGTGCGCACGCGCTATTTGGCACTGGGCGTGATGAACATCTTTATGGGTGCCAGCGTGAAAATCCAATGTTTCGACCAATGGCTCGAAGAGAGCGACCTGCTGCCCGAAGAGGTGCTTTACATGGGCGATGATATTCCCGACTATGAGGTGATGCGCCGCTGCGGCTGTCCGTGCTGCCCCGCCGATGCTGCCGACGAAATTAAAGGCATCTCGCTCTACGTGAGCCACGCCGCCGGCGGCTGCGGCTGCGTGCGCGACGTAGTGGAACAGGTGTTGCGGGCGCAAGGCCTTTGGATGTCTGATGAAACCGCTTTCGGCTGGTAAAATCTCGCTTTTCCAAAAATCTGTAATATCTATAACCTATATAGATTCTATAAAAATATATCCCCTAAAATTTCTTTCAAAACTATGCTCGACAATCTCAGAAACTACGATATAATACTTGCCAGCAATTCGCCCCGACGCAAAGAATTGCTGCAACGCCTCGGTTTGCCCTTCAAAGTGCGCACGCTCTTCGGCGTTGACGAAAGTTTTCCCGAAAACCTGCGCGGCGAAGACATCGCCCTTTACATAGCCCGCAAAAAGGCGGAAGCCTATAAAAGCTCGATGTCGTCGAAGGAACTGCTCATCACCGCCGACACCATAGTCTGTCTCGACGGCGTGGTGATGGGCAAGCCCTACGGTGCGGAAAATGCCAAGACCATACTGCGCCAGCTGAGCGGCCGCGTGCATCAGGTCATCACGGGCGTAACGGTGCTCACGAAAGTAAAGCAGGAGAGTTTTGCCGTGACGAGCCACGTGAAGTTTGCAAATGTCACGGAGGACGAGATAGATTATTACGTTGACAACTATCTGCCGTTCGACAAAGCAGGCGCCTACGGCATTCAAGAGTGGTTCGGCCTCGTGGCCGTGGAGGAACTGCGCGGCAGCTACTTCAACGTGATGGGTCTGCCCGTGCAACGCCTCTACACCGTGCTCAAGCATTTTTAGAACCTAATAAAAGCAAGTCCGATGAAGCTGAAAGTTTTTCCGAAAAACACGCCCGAAGCCACGCTCGAAAGCATCGTGCAGACTTTGTCGGACGGCGGCGTGATTGTATACCCCACCGACACCACTTACGCCCTCGGATGCAGCGCGATGAAGGAGCGCGCCGTGGAGCGCGTGTGCAAAATCAGGAAAATCGACAGCGCGGTGCACCCGCTCTCCATTGTGTGCTACGACCTGAGCGCGATCAGCGAATATGCCCGCATCGAAAACAATATTTACAAAACCATTCGCCGCAATCTCCCCGGCCCGTTCACCTTTATCCTGCCGGGCAAAAATACGCTGCCCAAGATTTTCCGCGCCTGCAAGGGCAAAGAGGTGGGTATCCGTATGCCCGACAGCCCCATCGTGGCGGAAATCGTGCGCCGCCTCGGCGCGCCCCTCATGACCTGCTCTCTGCCGGTGCCCGAGGGCGAAGAAGAGGAAACGGCTTACCAGACAAATCCCGACCTGATTGAAGAAACTTTGGGCAACGAAGTGGATCTGCTCCTCGATGGCGGCGAAGGCGTTTACGCCAACTCAACCATTGTGGACTGCACCGGCGATGAACCGGAAATAATCAGGCAGGGCATCGGGGAACTGCAATAAAATTTTTCATAGAAAGCATATAAACATGACACACAAGACCAAACTGACTGTTTTCGCCCTTGCCGCCTCGGCGTTGCTCTTTACGGCTTGCAAGGAGCACATGAACGATGAGAAATACCAGTCGATGCCGCCCACCATCAGCGGCGTAACCTTCCACGTGGCCGGGACGGGCAGCACGGATTTGCGCGTCGGCGACAAAATCGTTGCCACCGTGGTGCAGTCGTCGCTGGGCAAACTCCTTTACCGCGCCGACTATTCATGGGAAACGCCGAGCGTCGAATCGCCAACCCATTCTTATTCTTCTATGGCTATTTATGACAACGACCCGCATAACCCCACGGACACGATTGTTGCCAGCAGATCGGGACAATATACCCTGAAATTCAAAGGCACTTACCACATCAGCGGCAACAGCACGGGCTGGGGCGGAAACTACACCGATTATTTCTCAGACAACTCGGGCAAAGTTTCTTATGCCCTGCAAGGTTCGGGCTATGCCTCGTATGTCATCACCATTGAAAAGAAACTGATTATCAATCCCGCCGTTTCGCAAAATTAGATGACCGTTACGGAAAGGTCATAAACGGGATGACGCAATTCGCCCCTACTCATTTCCGATGCTGGAAACGGGTAGGGGCGAATTTTGCACCATATATATAATATTGTATAGCGTGGCTTATTCCGGCAAAAGGAACTTGTCGCCGGTTTCCTTTACTATGGCGCGGCGATAACTTTCAGGATAGCCGGGGCGTACGGGGCGCGCGCCGAGGCCGTCGGGTGTGCGGGAGAAGGAGCCGTCAGTCTCTTGCGGCTTGATGACCATATCGTTGAATTTCACAATAAGGTGCTCGCCGAGTGCCCGCCAACGCTTCAGCATCGTTTGCGCCGACTGCGAAGAATAGGCAGTGAGGAAATCGCGAACGCCGGCCACGCCTTTCTCGGAAGCAAGAATGTCGGCCGCCTGACGCTCCACAGTTTGCTGGCGAGCAATGTAGCCGAGTTCAATACTGTCGCGCTCTGTCTGCAAAGTGGGGAAGAGTTGCGAATAACGCGGATACGTCATATTTGCCACCCAATTCTGCACCCAGAAAGCCGACTGCCAGGAGAAGGTGACGGCATCGGCATTATCAACCGCCGTGTAGCAGGCAGGGGCTTCCGTTGCGGAGCAATAGATCGGCGTGTAGGGTACCATGTTCGGGTCGTCGTTGCCAAACCACAGCACGCCGCCAATCGCGTTCGGCAGTTCCTTGCGCACCTGTGCCACGAGCGTGAATGCCGTCTGCTGCGTAGAGATGGGCCGCTCGTTGAAATATTTTTTTCCCTCGTATTCCCACGTCAAGGGGGTGGGGCGGTAGGGCATTTCGTAAGCACCCATGCCAGCGTCTTTGGTAACGTCGAACGGCGTGCCTTCGTAATGGTCGCGCATAGACATCATCACGTCGTGCAGCGAAAGCTTGCAGCGCGGACGGAAATAGAGGGGCATCACCTCGGCCTTGCCGATGTGGCGGCCGTCGGCGTAGTCAAGATAGCGGTCCATGCCGTCCACCCATTTGTTGAAGAAGCTCCACACGCGCGTCTCGCAGTAACGGATAGCGCCAAAGTCGGCGGGCGCATAGGCATCGGCAAACGAAAACTCGCTGTCCTTTCCTTCGAAATATCCCTTCTCGCGAGCGAAACTGATCACGTCGGAAGCGTAGAGCACGTTCTTTTTGTCTTTCAGGTCGAACTTGTGAATGCGGCTTTGGTTGGCATGTGCCGAAATGCAATCGTCGGGAATGCGCACGGCTACCCAAACCGCGCCTTTGCGTCCCGCACCTTTGCCAATCATTTCCAGTATCCAGATTTCATCGGGGTCGGCAATGGAGAACGACTCACCCTCAGAGGCGTAACCATAAAGCTGCACGAGCGACGTCATCACCTTGATAGCCTCGCGTGCCGTCTTTGAGCGTTGCAGGGCAATGGTCATAAGGCTCACGTAGTCGATAATGCCCGTGCTGTCAGCCAGTTCGTGGCGGCCGCCGAAGGTGGTTTCGGTGATGGCTACCTGGTGCTCGTTGATATTTCCCACGACGGAGTAGGTGTAAGGCACTTCGGGAATTTCGCCAAGATAGTGGTTCGTGTCGCCGTCGATGATGCGGCGCATCGCGCCCTTCGGGTGCGTGGCTGCGGGGAAGAAGCGCAGCGTGCCGAACATGCCGTAGTCGTCGGCGTTATAGGTGATAAATGCAGAGCCGTCGGCGGAAGCCGCTTTTCCCACAAGGAAACTCGTGCAAGCCTGCGAGGGCGTGAAATGTAACAGCGTGCAAGCGCAGATGCACGCCAATGCAAACAGTTTTTTTCTCATTATATCTGTTGTAAAATACGGATTAAAATAATCAGCACGCCTTAAACGACATATCAAGTCCTTTGACAGAGTGCGTGAGTGCGCCGACAGAGATAAAGTCTACGCCGCAGAGCGCATAGTCGCGGAGCGTGTCGAAAGTGATGCCGCCGCTCGACTCCGTCTCAAACTTGCCGCCGATCATTTCGACGGCTTTTTTCGTATCTTCCACGGAGAAGTTGTCGAGCATGATGCGGTCTGCGCCGCCGTGCTCCATGACTTGGCGGATTTCGTCGAACGAGCGCACTTCGATCTCTACTTTCAGGTTCAGTCCCTTGGCTTTCTGATAGGCTGCGCAGCGGTCGAGCGCGGCTGCGATGCCGCCGGAGAAGTCCACGTGGTTGTCTTTCAGCAGTATCATGTCGAAAAGTCCGATGCGGTGGTTAGTGCCGCCGCCTATCTTTACGGCTTCTTTTTCGAGCATACGCATGCCGGGCGTCGTTTTGCGCGTGTCGAGCACGCGGGTCTTGGTGCCTTCGAGGCGCTTCACGTATTCGGCCGTCATTGTCGCGATGCCGCTCATGCGCTGCATGATGTTGAGCATCAGGCGCTCGGTCTGCAAGAGCGAGCGCACTTTGCCCGTCACGACCATAGGCACATCGCCGGGCTTCACGCGGTCGCCGTCGTTCATAAACGTTTCCACCTGCATCTCGGGGTCGAAACGGTGGAACACTTCCCGCGCAATGCGCAGGCCGGCAAGGATGCCCTCTTCCTTGATAAGCAATTTCGACTTGCCCATTGCCTCTTCGGGAATGCAGCAAAGGGTGGTGTGGTCGCCGTCGCCGATGTCCTCGGAAAAAGCAAGGTCAATCAGGCGGTCATTCAGTTCGTCTACTGTATACATATATATAATATTGTGTGTTATCTACCGCAAAATTACACATAAAATGAGAGTTCGCGCCGCTTGCAAAGGCAAAAACCGCCTTTTCTTGGCAGACAATGCCTTTTTTACCATTTATCGGGCATTATGGCACTGCTTTTGTTGCAATTATATTATTGGAAACGTGTTTGATGAATTAGGATTGATCAATGCATGTCCTTTGGCGTAGTGCCTTCCAGGCACATCGTTGCAGCGTCGCTTATCCGAGCACTTCGTGCCCGGTTATCGTCGCTACGCTCCGTAGTGCCTTCCAGGCACTAAGCAGTTATTTCAACTAACAATTTATAGGAAATTCAAAACAAAAAGCGTTATGGCATTCATAGATTACTACAAGATTATGGGCGTGGACAAGTCTGCCACGCAGGACGACATTCGCAGGGCGTACCGTCACCGTGCGAAGATATGGCATCCCGACCTTCACCCCGACGACCCCAAGGCGAAGGCCAAGTTTCAGGCATTGAACGAGGCCAACACCGTGCTTAGCGACCCCGAGAAGCGGGCCAAATACGACAAGTACGGCGAGCATTGGGAGCATGCCGACCAGTTCGAGCAGGCCGGCGGCGGTTACGGCGGTTTTGGAGGCGGCGGCTTCGGCGGCTTCGACTTTTCGCAGTTCAGCGGCGGCGCGGGCGGCGGTTTCTCCTCGTTCTTCGAAGACCTCTTCGGCGGCCGTATGGGCGGCGGCGGGCGTTCGCGGATGCGCGAGCCGGAGGCCGACATGGAGGTCAAGGTGCAAATCGACCTCTACACGGCATTGCTCGGCGGCGAAATCATTTTGCAGACGCAGAACGAGCGTCTGCGCCTGAAAGTGAAACCCGAAACGCAAAACGGCACCAAGGTGCGCCTGCGCGGCAAGGGTTACCGCCGTTCCGACGGCACGTTTGGCAACCTCATCATCACTTATGAGGTAAAACTCCCTACGGGTCTGACCGAACGTCAAAAGTCTCTTTTGCGCGAGATGCAGCAGGCGCGATAATCCGCCCGCTCATTCTGCGTCTTTACACACTTATCCCCAAACGGGGCGGCATCTGGCAGGCATTGCTTGCCCGCATCCGGCCGCTTCGCTTGGGGATAAGTTTTTTATGTATATGAGTTAAAGAAAATTATTTGCGGTGCGTCAGCTGGAACATGATGGGCACGATAAAGGCGTTGAGGAGGGTGGAGGTGAACAAGCCGCCGAGAATGACTACAGCCATGGGGCTTTGGATTTCGTTGCCGGGCAGGTCGCCGGAAACGGCGAGGGGCACGAGGGCGAGGGCGGAGGTCAGGGCGGTCATGAGGATAGGATTGAGACGGTCGACAGAACCCTGTATCAGACTCTCGCTGAGCGTCTTGCCCTCCAAGAGCAGGTCGTTATAGCGCGACACGAGAAGCATGCCGTTGCGCGTGGCGATGCCGAAGAGCGAGATGAAACCGATGATCGACGGTATGCTCACCACGCCGCCCGACCACCACACCGCCACCACGCCGCCTATCAGGGCGAGCGGCAGGTTGAGCAAGATGACGAGCGACTGCACGGCGTTGCGGAACTGGTTGAAGAGCAGCAGGAAGATGACGATGATTGAAAGGACCGATGTCAGCAGCAGGGTGTTGGCGGCCGACTGCGCGTTCTCGAATTGTCCGCCGTATTCTATGCGGCAATCTTGCGGCACGCTTACTTCTTCCTTTACCGTGCGCCGTATGTCCTCTGCCACACTTGCGAGGTCGCGCCCCGTCACGTTGGCAGAAACCACGAGTTTTCGCGCCACGTTTTCGCGGTTTATGGTGTTCGGCCCCACGGTCGAGGTGATGTCCGCCACGTGGCACAATGGCACCGCCGTGTCGCCGAGGTTCAGCATGAGTTGGCCGATGTCGGCCGCCGTGGCGCGCCTTGAGTCGTCCACTTTCAGGGTGAGGTCGAATGCCTCGCCTTTTTCATACACCGTTGCCACGGGCTGGCCCGCCAGCAGCACGTTTACCGCTTTTGCGAACTCGGGGAGCGTGATGCCGTAGCGTGCAAGGAGTTCGCGCTTGGGCGTGATTTGCAGTTGCGGACGTTCTATCTGCTGCTCCACGTTGAGGTCGGTCACGCCCTCTATGCCGCTGATTTTCTCCTTGATGTCGTTGCCGAGGGCATACATCTCGCCCAAATTGTTGCCGAACACCTTGATGGCGATGTTGGCCTGCGTGCCAGAGAGCATGGCGTCTATACGGTGCGTAATCGGTGCGCCCACCTCAACCGAAATGCCCGGCACGGCGGAGAGTTTCTCACGTATTTCCGCCAACATCTCTTCCTTGCTGCGGCCGGCCAGCTCAAAGGGGGCTTCGATTTCCGAGGTGTTCACGCCGAGCGCGTGCTCATCGAGTTCCGCGCGTCCCGTTTTGCGTCCCACGGTCTTTATTTCAGGCACGGAGAGCAACAGACGTTCCACCCGCTGGCCTATCTTGTCGGATTCTTCGAGTGATATGCCGGGCAGCGTGGTGACGTTGATGGTAAACGACCCCTCGTTGAACGGCGGCAGGAACCCGCTGCCCATGGTGCAGAACAGGGCGACAGCTCCAACGAACACGGCGGCGGTGACGGCCAGCACGGTTTTCTTTTTCCCAATCACCCATTGCAAGGCCTTGGTATAATGCTTTTTGAGGAAACGGGACAGGAAAGGCTCCCGCTCCTCCTTGTCCTTCTTGCCTTTCCCCAAGAGATAGCTGCACAGCACGGGCGTGAGCGTGAGGGCCACGAGCGTGGAGGCGCACAGCGCGGTGATGAACGCCACGCCGAGCGGCACGAGCAGCCGCCCTTCAAGCCCCGTGAGGAAGAAGAGGGGCACGAAGCTCACGATGATGATGAGGGTGGAGTTGAGAATTGGCAGGCGCACCTCGCGCGAGGCGTTGAAAATCACGGAGAGCACGGACTTCTGCTCCTCCCGGGGCAGGGCGCGGTTCTCGCGCAGGTGACGGAACACGTTTTCCACGTCCACAATCGCGTCGTCCACGAGCGAGCCGATGGCAATCGCCATGCCGCCGAGGCTCATCGTGTTGATGGTCAGTCCGAAGAGGTGGAGCGTGAGCAGCGAAACGATGAGCGAGAGGGGAATGGTGACGATCGAAATCACGGTGGTGCGCACGTTCATGAGGAAGAGCAGCAGCACGACGACCACGAAGATGCCGCCCTCGAAGAGCGACTTTTTCACGTTGTCGATGGCACTGTTGATGAAGCGTTCCTGGCGGTAAACGTCGGTGGAGATATGCACGTCGGGCGGGAGCGTGGTCTTGAGTTCCGCGAGCGAGGCGTCAATCTTTTCGGAGAGGTCGAGCGTGTTCGTTTGGGGCTGTTTCGTCACGGTCATCATTACGCACGGCTTGCCGCGCAGCGATGCCACGCCCGTTTTCGGCGTGCGGTTGCCGATTTTCACCTCGGCTATTTCTCCCAGCGTTACCGCCGCGCCGCCCGAGGTCTTCACCAAGGCGGCGGAGAGTGCCGCCGTGTCGGCCGTGGAAAGCACGCCGCGAATGATGTATTCGTTGCCGTATTCGTAAAGCACGCCGCCTGACGTATTTGTGTTCATACCCTCCACGGCAGCCAGGGCGTCGTTGAGCCCCACGCCGTAGTGCTTCATCTTTTCGGGCGAGAGCAATATCTGATATTCTTTCAGTTCGCCGCCGATAACCGACACCTGTGCCACGCCGCCCGTGGCGAGCAGCCGGGGGCGTATCTGCCAGTCGGCGAGGGTGCGGAGGTCGCGGAGCGAGGTGCTGTCGGCGGTGAGGGCCACAAACATGAGCTCGCCGAGAATGCTCGACTGCGGCCCGATGGTGGGCGTGCCGGCCTCTGCGGGCAACTGCTCTTTTACGAGGGCTATTTTCTCCGCCACGGTTTGCCTGGCGCGGTAGATTTCCGTGCTCCAGTCAAATTCTACCCACACGATGGAGAAGCCCGTGGTGGACGACGAGCGCACGCGCCGCACGCCCGCCGCGCCGTTTACCGACGTTTCGAGCGGGAACGTGATGAGCCGCTCCACCTCTTCGGGCGCCATGCCTTTTGCCTCGGTCATCACCACGACGGTCGGCGCATTGAGGTCGGGAAACACGTCTACTTCCATCGTCTTGGCCGTGTAAAGCCCCGCGATGATGAGCATCGCCGCGCCAAGCAGCACGGCAAGGCGGTTGCGCAGCGAAAAAGAGATTATTTTGTTAAGCATGGATTTTTAGAATAATCAATTTGAGGTGAATCTTTTTAAATTGTGGCGGGCTGAAAG
>JBJEAH010000079.1:0-2567 GCA_051868815.1 Alloprevotella sp. | reverse complement strand
CGATCTCCCTACCCGCAAACAAAAAATATATTACTATGAAACGCGAAGAATTTATGGTGGCGGCCATTGAAAACGGCACCGTCATCGACCACATACCCTGCGCCAAACTTTTTGAAGTGGTGCGCCTCCTGCATTTGGAAGAAATCAAAACGTCGTCCATTATGGTGGGTTTCAATCTGAAAAGCCACAAGATGGGGCGCAAGAGCATCATCAAGATCAGCGACAAGTTTTTCAGCGATGCCGAACTGAACCGCCTCGCCATCGTTGCGCCCAACGTGTCGCTCTGCATCATCAAAGACTATGAGGTGGTGGAGAAAAAGAAGGTGACGCTGCCCGGCGTGCTGCTGGGCATCGTGCGCTGCGCCAATCCCAAGTGCATTACCAACAACGAACCTATGAACACCCTTTTCAGCGTCACGGATGCCGAGCAGGGCACCATTCTCTGCCACTATTGCAACAAGGAGCAGCAATTGGCCAATGCTAAATTGGTGTAGTTAATAAATAATTTTACATTACTATGAACCACGACTCTCAAATTTTCCAACTCATCGAAAGCGAATACCGCCGCCAACTGCGCGGCATCGAACTCATCGCGTCCGAAAACTTCGTGAGCAGCGAGGTGATGCAGGCGATGGGCTCTTGCCTCACCAACAAATACGCCGAGGGCTACCCGGGCAAACGCTACTACGGCGGTTGCGGTGTGGTGGACAAGGCAGAAACCATTGCCATCGAGCGCGTCAAGCAACTCTTCGGTGCAGAATACGCCAACGTGCAGCCGCATAGCGGCGCGCAGGCCAATGCCGCCGTGTTCTTCGCCGTGCTCAAGCCCGGCGATACCTTTATGGGGCTGAACCTCGACCATGGCGGTCATCTCTCTCACGGCTCAAAGGTCAATACCTCCGGCATTCTCTACAACCCCGTCGGTTACAACCTCAACCGCGAAACGGGACTGGTGGACTACGACGAGATGGAACAGCTCGCCTTGCAGCACAAACCGAAACTCATCGTGGGCGGCGGCTCCGCTTACAGCCGCGAATGGGACTATAAGCGCATGCGCGACATCGCCGACAAGGTGGGCGCACTCTTTATGGTAGACATGGCGCACCCCGCCGGCTTGATAGCCGCCGGTCTGCTCGACAACCCCGTGAAATACGCGCACATCGTTACCTCCACCACGCACAAAACGCTCCGCGGCCCGCGTGGCGGCATTATCCTCATGGGCAAAGACTTTGAGAACCCTTGGGGACTCACCACACCGAAAGGCGAAGTGAAGATGATGAGCCAGATCCTCAACAGCGCAGTCTTCCCCGGCACGCAGGGCGGCCCGCTCGAACACGTCATTGCCGCCAAGGCAGTAGCGTTTGGCGAGGCTTTGCAGCCCGAGTTCCGCGATTACGCCATGCAGGTAAAGCGCAACGCCGCCCGCCTTGCCGATGCCCTCATGCAACGCGGCTTTACCATCGTGAGCGGCGGCACGGACAACCACTCCATGCTCGTTGACCTGCGCTCGAAATACCCCGAACTGACGGGTAAGGTGGCTGAAAACGCCCTTGTCTCCGCTGACATCACGGTCAACAAGAACATGGTGCCATTCGACACGCGCTCCGCTTTCCAGACCTCAGGCATACGCCTCGGTACGCCTGCCATCACCACGCGCGGCGCGAAGGAAGACCTCATGGACACCATTGCCGAACTCATCGAAACCGTGCTCGACAATCCCACCGACGAGGCCACGATTGCCTCCGTGCGCCGCCGCGTCAACGAGATTATGGAAGGCTATCCGCTCTTTGCATATTGATAAGAACAAATAATAGGAATTGCCTCTCTCATCAAGCATTCTTCCTTGTCGGGGCAGATCCGTCAAATCATCACCTAAGAACATAAACGCTATCAGGCAGCAATTTTTTACTTGCTGCCTGATTTTTTTTGCTTTTCCCCTGCAATTTTTTCCTATCCTATAAGAAAGTTTTTGTTACAAAGTTTGTAACACGTATTACAAACTTTGTAACATGTGTTAGAAACTTTGTAACGGCCGTTACAAAGTTTGTAACAAACTTTTTCTTGGCAGATAGTGAAAAATATCAAGGAGAAAGGAAAAATTTGCAGGGGAATAGCAAAAAATCTCTGTCCACAAAGTCGCGAGGAAGACCGTTGTATTTGTAGCAGGGCGGTTGGGAAATGAGTTTTGCCATGTTATGTTTTCCTTTGTAATATAAAATACATAACTTTGCAACCGTGGTTGAATTAACCGCCGTTGCAAACAGTCAAAATCCAAACAAGATGAGATTTTATAACCGAGAAGTCGAAATCGCAGAATTGAAGCGCATCTGTGCTTTATCCTTTAGCCGCAATTCGCGCATGACAGTTGTCACCGGTCGCAGGCGTATTGGTAAGACCAGCCTTATTAAAAAGGCTTTTTCCGATAGCGAAGCGCCGATGCTCTATTTCTTCGCCGCACGCAAAACGGAAGCTGCCCTTGCGGCAGACTTTGTGGAGGAGACCCGATTCAGGCTGAAGGCTTACGTGCCCGAGGGGTTGCACACGGTGGCGGGGGTGATGAAGCATCT
>JBJEAH010000078.1:0-2580 GCA_051868815.1 Alloprevotella sp. | reverse complement strand
CCCCTACGTATAGCATTGCAAGTACGATTGCCCCTGTAAGGGGCTTATAATTAAAAGAACAACTTTATTAAGTTCTAATTATAAGCCCCTTACAGGGGCAATCTTATTCTATCATCTTCCCACAGGGGCAAGCCCCTGTGCTTTGTTATTAAGCCCTTTCAGAGCTACATGAACATTATGACAGATCCGCTTTTGGTGTATCTGCATTATCTGCATCAATACTTAAACGAGCTTCCGCCGAGGAACTCGCGCAGGAGCGAGGTGGGGGGCAGGCCTTTCGTGGAAATGGGCTTGAGATAGGAGAGGAACTTGCGCAGGCGGTAGGCCTCGGAATACTCGGGCGCGTTTTCCGGCACCTGTTCCAAGAGCGGCAGGGCCTGCGAGCGCAGGGCGGCGAACTCGAAGAGCAGCGCGGTGTTGATCATCACGTCGGCCTGTTCCTGATAAGGGAATATCCAGCGCTCCTCGCCCGCACGCACCGCCGGCCATCGGCTGATGGTGTCCTGCGCCGAGTAGCCCCGGTATTTGTAGTCGCGCACGATGCGGCGCAGCAGGCGGTTGTCGGTTGTGGGAATGTAGTTGTGGTCGTCGAGGAGAATGGTGGTAAGCGCGGAGGCGTAGATCTTGAATTTGTTTTCCTCGGGAATGTCCTTCGTGAGCATGGGGTTGAGGGCGTGGATACCTTCGAGAATAAGCAGCATGTCGGGACCGAGGCGCAGGCGCTTGCCGCTCTTCTCGCTCAGCCCCGTCTGGAAGTTGTAGCGCGGCAGCTCCACCTCCTCTCCTTGCAGCAGGGCGTTCATCTGCTGGTTGAAGAGCGGAATGTTCATCGCCTCGATGTGCTCATAGTCGAAGTCGCCGGCGGCGTTGCGCGGCGTTTTCTCGCGGTCCACGAAATAGTCGTCGAGCGACACGGGGATAGGTTTCACGCCGCAGGCCATAAGCTGCACCGAGAGGCGTTTGGAGAACGTGGTCTTGCCGCTCGAAGAGGGGCCGGCGATGAGAATGACTTTAAGTTTGGGATTGGCGGCGATGCGGTCGGCGAGCTGGCTGATTTTCTTTTCCTGCAACGCCTCCGTCACGTTGATAAGCTGGTTGGTGAGGCCGAGGTCGTTGGCCTTGTTGAGTTCGCCGATAGTGCTCACGCCGAGGATTTCCTGCCAGCGGTGCTGCTCGCGGAACACGTCGAACATCTTGCTCTGCTCCACCATGGGGCGCAGCTGTTCGGGGTTTTCGGGGTCGGGCAGGCGCAGCAGCAGCCCGTCGCCATAGGGCTCCACGTCGAAGAGCGTGATTTGCCCCGTGCGAATGAGCAGCGAGCCGTAGAAATAGTCGGCCACGTCGTCGAGCGTGTAGTAGTTGGTATAGAGCGAGCCGAGGCCTTCGAGAAGTTCTGCCTTGTTTTCAAGCCCGTGCTCGCGGAAGAGGGCGATGGCCTCGGAGGTGTGGCAGGTGACGCGGTGGAACGGCAGGTCGGCGTCTACGATTTCCTGCATGCGGCGGCGGATCACGCCCGCGTCGAACTCGCCGTCGAGGCGGCAGTAGTAGCCGTTGCTCACGGGCGTTTCGATGCGCAGCCGGCATTTGGGGTAGAGGTCGTGTACGGCCTTGTAGAGCACGAAGAAGAGCGAACGCGTGTAGGTGCGCATGCCCGAGGAGGAGGTGATGTCGAGAAACTCGATGTCTTTGTCGTTGAAGAGCGCGAAGTGCAGCCCTTCCACCTTGTTGTTCACCTTAGCGCTGGTCACGCCGTGCGGCATCTTGATTTCCAGCAGTTCGTACACCTCTTCGAGGTTGAAGCCGAGGGGCACGCGGTGTGTGCGTCCCGTGTTCTTGCAAAAGATAGTTACAGTCTTTCCCATAGTGGTTATGGTTTGTATTAACGTGTTAATCAAAGGGATTTAGAAAAAAAAACATCCAACCTAAAAAGGTTTATTATAATCTTACAACACACCGCTTTCCACCTGCCTCACGATGCGTTCTAACTCCTTATCCTCGCCCTCAGGGTCGTAAGTCTTGTTGAGGCTTTGCCCGAAGAGAATGGCGATGCCTTGGTAGAGGTTCGCCTTGAACGCGCCGACAAAGGCCTTGGCAATGTTGTAGCCCGTCTGGTTGCATTCGCGGTCTATGAGTTTGATGAGGATTTTGCCCTGCGAGCGCGTGAGTTTCTTCACCACCGGCGCATATTGCCGCTTGATGCCCTTCTCCACCAGTTTGATGTGCTCGGCGCGCGCCTTCTTGTCGGGCAGCGTTTCGAGGTAGTCGTAGGTCTCGATAATCGTGTATTTGGCCAGTTTGGCAAGCGGCAGGAGCTTCTTCACGTTGTAGACCGTGCGGTTGTAGCGCGTGCGCTGGCGGTCGGTCATATCGGTCTTCGGCGGATATTTGGGCAGCGTGGGGAAGATGACGTGCGGGATGCTGTCGCCCTTGTACGCCGCCTTGCCCACGCGCAGCTCGATGGGCGTTTCGGGCGGCAGGTCGCCCTGCGCCGCGGTGTCGCTCTGGGCAAGTAGCGGGAGCGGCAAGCAGAAGGCACACAATATATATATATATAGTCTTAGCATCATGACAGCGGCGAAA
>JBJEAH010000077.1:13221-14006 GCA_051868815.1 Alloprevotella sp. | reverse complement strand
CGATGCGGCGTAACTTTTTTGCAATTTTACTTGCATATAAGCATAGAATGCCGGGAACGAAGTCCTCGGAAAAGACTATTGCAATGGTTCTGCCTGGAAGGCAGTACGCCTGTGGCTATATCACGAGTGCCTGCCCAGTAGCGTTGTGTCTTCCAAGCACTTAGCACATAATCCAGCCAACAGATTGTTTAAGAGACTGATCAGTTGCAGCAGCCTTTGCCTTCCTCTTTGCGCGGGCTAAGGAACTCGGAGAAGAGCAGGCGTGCCAGCCGCCAGTTTTCAAGGTTGATGCAATACTTCACCTTGGGGGCTTCAATCTCACCTTGTATCAGCCCCGCATCTTTCAGTTCCTTGAGATGCTGCGACACTGTGGCTTTCGCTATGGGCAGCTCCTCGTGGATATCACCGAAATAGCACACCGACTGCCGCGCGAGAAACTCCATAATCGCCACGCGTGCAGGGTGTCCGATGGCCTTTGCGAAGCGCGCCAATTGTTCCTGATTGGCCGTATAAGTCTTCCTTTCTTCCATATCTTTGTGGGGCGGAAAAAGCAAACTGTGCTTTCAAACCTTAATCTTGTTCGCAAAAATACGAATAAGCAGGCATTTCAGCAAGTATTTTATAAGAAAATACGCGTTCCGCCGCGGTTTACCCCGATTTATTTACAAAAATCAAAGAAAATTACCCCTAATTCATTACAAAGCCCAAACATTTTACCCCTCCTTCATCACGAAGTCGCTATCTTTGCAGAAGATAGGCTGCGGCTCGGCATAAGACTTCAAGCA
>JBJEAH010000077.1:0-13121 GCA_051868815.1 Alloprevotella sp. | reverse complement strand
AGCTCGGTCTTCTGCGCTCGCCTTGCGCTATCTTTGCAGAAGATAGGCTGCGGCTCGGCATAAGACTTCAAGCAAGCTCGGTCTTCTGCGCTCGCCTTGCGCTATCTTTGCAGAAGATAGGCTGCGGCTTTACCAAAAAACAGGAATGATTTAAGATGAAAAAATGCAAGCATAACTTTTTGTTAATAGGAATATGTGCGGCATTGCTGCCTATACTCCTGCTGCGCGACTTTACCCCGGCAAACGAGTTGCGCTATCTCAGCATCGCCGATGAGGCGTTGCGCAATCACACGTTCTTCGCGTTTTCCAATCACGGCGTGCCTTACGCCGACAAGCCGCCTTTGTATCTTTGGCTGGTGATGCTTTGCCGCTGGCTCACGGGCGAGCACCGTATGTGGCTGCTTGCGCTTTTCTCGTTACTCCCGGCGTGGGGCATCGTGCGGACTATGGACCGTTGGGCAATGCAGGAAATGGGTGAAGAAGGACGTATGCAGGCCAAACTGATGATGCTGACGGGCGGTTTATTTATTGGATCTGCCGTTACGCTGCGCATGGACATGCTGATGTGCTTCTTCATAGTTCTTGCCCTACATACATTCTGGCAGATGCAGAAAGGGGAGGGACATCTGGAGCGAAACCGTTGGCTGTTCCCGTTATTCCTGTTTCTTGCCGTATTTACCAAAGGACCAATCGGGCTGCTCGTCCCGCTCTGCAGTACCACGGTGTTTCTCTTGGCACGAAGGCGCATCAAAGAATTTTTCCACTACTGGGGCGCACGCACGTGGGGCGTACTGCTTGTCTGCTGTGCTTTGTGGATTGGGGCGGTGTATGCCGACGGCGGCCCGGACTATTTGCACAACCTGCTGTTCAAGCAGACCATGGGCAGGGCGGTGAATTCGTTCCACCACGCCGAGCCATTCTATTATTATGCCGTCTGCATTTGGTATTGCCTCGCGCCGTGGTCGCTGCTCATCGTCGGAGCGACCACGGCAGCCCTGCGCCCTAAAGTCGTGCGCAGCGATTTGCAATGCTTTTTTCTAACTGTGGGAATTACGACCTTTGTCTTTCTGTCCTGCATCAGTTCCAAATTGCAGATTTATATACTTCCCGCTATACCGTTCCTTGTTTATGCCGCCACGATGTATCTGACTCACCACCCCGAAACGAGATGGGCACGCGCGGCTCTGGCTGTGCCGGCCGCTATCTTCTCCTTAGCACTTCCCGCCTTGTTTATCCTGAAAGACAGGGTAGACGTGCCTTATTTGCACGACGGCATCATCTATGCCGCCGCCACCGTGCTGACACTTTGCGGCGTACATTCGCTATACCTTATCTACAACAGGAAACAGGCGGCAAGCCTCACCAAGATCATACAGCGTATGGGAGGGGGCTTGCTGCTTGCCCTGTTCGTGGGCGGTTGGGCATTGCCCAAGATCAATGCCTACACAAGCTACGGCTCGCTCTGCCGCAAGGCCTTGGAAATTTCGAAGGAAAAAGGAATTACAGAATTCCGAACGTGGCACCTTGTCCGTTCTGGCAATATCGATGTCTATCTGCACCGCCCGGCCACAGCCATCGAAAGCGACGAGACACCTGCTACCGATGGCCATTCCTTTATTTTGCTGACCCCCAAGCGGTATTTGGAACAGTTTCCCGACAAGGAGGCATACGCGGTTGGACCGTATGCCGTGGTTGTGTTACAGAATGGGGGAACATAACCGAAGCGGGCAAATAATACAGTAAATTAAGCCTATACAGAAGACTCATTAATAATATATATTATAATGAACAAGACAAAGAATTATGAACTGACAATCCTTATTCCCGTTTATAACGAGGAAGGAAATATCAGTGCGCTGGAAGAACGGCTGAGCCAGTTCCTACCCACGGCGCTCCGCACCGCCTGCGCACTTTTTATCGACGACGGCTCCACCGACTGCAGTCTGGAGCGTATCCGCGAGATTTGCAGCAGGCACACGGACTTCTTTTACCTTGCATTGCAACGCAACGGCGGCCTGAGCGCGGCTCTTAAAGCAGGCATCGACGCAACCTACTCGCCCTACGTGGGCTACATGGACGCAGACCTGCAAACCACACCCGAAGACTTCAACCTCTTGCTGACAGACATTGAAGACTATGAACTGGTGACGGGTATCCGCGCCAACCGCAAGGACACACCTTTCAAGAAGATACAATCGAAAATCGCCAACGGTTTCCGGCGCATGATGACGCACGACGGGATGAAAGACACCGGCTGCCCGCTCAAAGTGATGCACACGGATTACGCCCGGCGCGTGCCTTTCTTCACCGGCATGCACCGGTTCCTGCCTGCACTCATTCTTTTGCAAGAGGGGCGCATCAAGCAGATACCCGTGCGCCACTTCCCCCGCACGGCGGGCGTCTCGAAATACCATTTGTGGAATCGGCTCGTATCGCCTTTCGTTGACTGTTTCGCCTACCGCTGGATGAAGAAACGTTACATCAACTACCGCGTTGCATCGGACAACCTCATGAAGCCTTAAACCATCATGGAAAATCAGGCGTTCATATTTGCCATAGGTTTCCTCGCACAAGGTTTTTTCTCGGCGCGTATCCTTGTGCAATGGATATTGTCTGAACGCGCCAGGCGCGTGCTTTCGCCCTCGCTTTTCTGGGCGCTTAGCCTCGCCGGATCCTATCTGCTCTGCCTATACGGGTGGCTGCGCCACGACTTTGCCATCGTTTTGGGGCAGTTCATCTCCTACTATGTCTATCTTTGGAACTTAAACATCAAATGCGTATGGCAGAAAATTCCCCTGCCGTTGCGCCTTGTGCTGTTGCTCACGCCCGCAGCCGTCCTCTGCATGGTAGCAGGCAATGCTGCGGAGGTGGCCGCCTGTTTCCTTCACAATAGCGAAGTACCTCTGTGGCTGCTGCTTTTCGGTTCTGCCGGACAGGTGCTCTTCACGTTGCGCTTCGTCTATCAATGGCTTTACTCGCGGCGCAAGGGAGAGTCGCGCCTGCCGGCCGGCTTCTGGATAATCAGCCTCGCCGGTTCGCTTGCCATCATCTCTTACGGCATTATCCGCCGCGACCCTGTGCTGATTGTGGGACAGGCATTCGGGCTGGTGGCATACGCACGAAACTTAATGTTAATCAGAAACGACAACAAAAAGGAAATATGAAGATATTGGTGACAGGAACCGCCGGATTTATCGGGGCGGCAACCGTGAGAGCTTTGTTGGAACGCGGCTACGAAGTGGTGGGACTGGACAATCTCAATTCATATTATGACACGGGACTGAAATATGCAAGGCTTGCCGAAGCAGGCATTATGCAAGCCGACATACGCGATAACAAGATGGCGTACAGCCGCACGCACCCTGGCTACCGTTTCACGAAAATGGAACTGGCCGACCGCATCGCTATGGACGCGCTTTTCCAATCGGAGCGATTTGACATCGTCATCAACCTTGCAGGACAGGCCGGCGTGCGCTATAGCATCGAGAACCCCTTTGCCTATGCGGAAAGCAACTTGCTGGGCTTCCTCAACATCTTGGAGAACTGCCGCCGCTATCCCGTGCACCACCTGATTTACGCCAGTTCGAGCAGCGTCTACGGCATGAACAACCACACGCCATACAGCGAGAGCGACAGGACCGACAGTCCCGTGAGCCTTTATGCCGCCACGAAAAAGAGCAACGAACTGATGGCATACAGCTATAGCCACCTCTATGGCATCCCTGCCACGGGCGTGCGCTTCTTCACCGTCTACGGCCCGTGGGGGCGGCCAGACATGGCACCGTTCCTCTTCCTGCGCTCCGTGCTCGATGGCAAGCCCATCCGCGTGTTCAACCACGGCGATATGCTGCGCGACTTCACTTACATCGACGACATCGTGGAGGGACTGATGCGTCTGCTGGAACATCCGGCATCCGGTCCCGTGCCTCACACGGTTTACAACATCGGACATTCCGAGCCCGTGCAGCTTATGGACTTCATCAGCACCATCGAGCGGGCATCGGGCCGCAAGGCGATTTTGCAAATGGAGGCCATGCAGCCCGGCGATGTTTATTGCACCTGTGCCGACACCTCGCGCCTGCAAAGCGACTTCGGATACCGTCCGGAAACAACGGTTGAGGAAGGCATACGCCGATTCTATGAATGGTACAAAAGTTTCTACCTTTCCTCCCCTGACATCGCGCCAGAATAATAAGCGCGATATTGAGCAGGCGCAGGATTAATGTTTGTCAGGCATTAATCCTGCGCCTGTTATGAACAGGGAAAAGCTTTCGCCAAGTAAGTGCTGGGGGGTGAATTAAGAATTAATCAGGTCAAACTATTAACAACTAAGTTATTAGCTGTTAATTCAACAGATCAGAAAATACGCGCGCAACTGCCGTTTACCCCCCCCCGAATTCATTACAATTTCCTGAACACGTAGCTTTCAGAACCAGCAAAATGCAGCAAAGGGAAGAATCTTTTGCCTTTTTCTTGCGACCGTCATAAACACAAAATTCTATTTACCGACGTTTTTCCTACAATTTATTATGGAATATGAAGCATTTTGCCCAAATTTGCATTATCAAGTAAGCGACTATGGAAAATACGCCTTTTATCCCCACGCCTTCCAAACGCCACGTCATCGGTTTGCGCTGCGAGCCGGTGCCCCGGGTGCGCATCGGGCTGGTGGGGCTGGGGCAGCGCGGAATACGCACGCTCGACCGCTATGCGTTCATCGGCGGAGCCGTCATTACCTGCATCGCCGACATCAATGAGGACGCGCTCGCCGAAGCCAACGAGCACCTCGCACGCTGCGGCCGCGACCGCGCCAGGACGTTTGCCGGTCAGGACGGCTGGCAGGAAATGTGCCGGCTGAGGGATTTAGACCTTATATATATATGTACGGACTGGGCCTCCCACTGCACCATGGCCGTTGAAGCCATGCGCCATGGCAAGCACGCGGCGGTGGAAGTGCCGGCTGCCACGACGGTGGAGGAATGCCGCCTCTTGGTGGAGACGGCGGAGCGCACGCGCCGCCACTGCTTTATGACGGAAAACTGTTGCTACGATTCCTTCGCCCTCGCCACGCTGCAAATGCGCAACGCCGGCTTGCTCGGCACGATTACGCACTGCGAGGGAGCCTATATCCACGACCTGCGCGACAGTTTCTACCCGACGGCGCAAAGCAAAACGGACACGGTGCGCAACTGGATGGAGCGCAGCTGCGCCCGCCACCGCGGCAACCCCTACCCTACGCACGGCATGGGACCTATCGGGCAACTGCTGCGCCTGCACCGCGAGGACAGACTGGACTATCTCGTGTCGCTCACCTCGCACGGCGCAGGCGAGGACGGACTGCAAAGCCGCGTGAACAGCACGCTGCTGCGCACCGTGGGCGGCGTGTCTATCCTGCTGCAGCTGGACGTTACCACGCCGCGCCCTTACAGCCGCCTGCAAACGGTGTGCGGCACCAAGGGTTTTGTGAGCAAATATCCCACGCCCACCATTCAACTGGACGGCCACCCGCTGCTCACGGGCAGCGAAGCGCTCGCCGCCATGGAGCAACACTACACGAGCGACGCCGCCCTGCGCTGGCTCGAAGGCCGCCGCCTCAACGTGCCCAACGAGATGAACTACGCCATGGACGCACGCCTAATCCACTGCCTGCGCTATGGCCTGCCGCTGGACATCGACGTGTACGATGCCGCCGAATGGTCGTGCATCGCCGAGCTCTCCGAGCAATCTGCCATTAACGGCAGCCGCCCCGTGCCCGTACCGGATTTTACGAAAGAGTAGATATAAAACCTTTACACCACAAATCGGACTTCCACATTGCCAAAGATGAAAGCGAAACCTTTTATTAAATGGGTTGGCGGAAAAACCCAACTCCTCACACAGCTCAACAACTTGTTGCCCCCAGACTTCGCTTCTTGGAGGAACGCCACATATATTGAGCCTTTTGTGGGGGGCGGTGCCATGCTATTTTTTATTCTGCAAAATTATCCTAATATAAAAAAGGCTGTCATTAACGATATCAACCCCGACCTGACAAATTGTTACCGCATTGTGAGGGATTGCCCCGAGCAGCTCATTATAGCACTCAAAGACATTGAAGATGCCTACTTTTCCTTACCCGATGAGACGGCACGCAAAGATTTTTTCTTGCAAAAAAGGGCACGCTATAATGAAAAGGGTTTGGAGGTTATTGAAAACGCGAGCCTTTTCTTCTTCCTAAACCGAACTTGCTTCAATGGATTATACCGCGTTAATCGAAAAGGACTTTTCAACGTACCCTTTGGGAAATATGCGCATCCTACGATTTGCGACCCCGACACAATCCACAAGGATAGCACATTGCTGCAAAGGGTTGAAATCCTCACGGGAGATTTTGAACAAACAATGGAATTTGCGCAAGGGCACACCTTATTCTATTTAGACCCACCCTATCGGCCGCTTAGCGACACATCGAGTTTTACCGATTATTCAAAAGAGTCCTTCAATGACGATGCCCAAAGACGTTTGAAAGCCTTTTGCGACTGTATCCACAGCAATGGGCACTATTTTATGCTGAGCAATTCTGACAACAAAGGCAAATATGAAACCGAAGGCTTTTTTGATGTCTTATATAAAGATTATCGGATAGAGCGTGTGCTCGCTGCTCGATTTATAAATTGTGACCCCAACAAGCGGGGCAAACTCTCGGAAATACTGGTGCATAATTATGAACTTGGAGATGCTTTGCTGCCTACCGCAACTTTTGTAGCAGAGGCGGAAGCAACCTACGTTCCCAAAACCCCAATACAATGACAGACAAAAATTTTGACATGTTTATGTCGCAATTGCAAGAAACCAACCAGACCCTTGATTTCTTCTGCGACTTTGATAAGATTGCCCAAAACGTAAACGACATCAAGCTTAGCCTTTGCATGCTCAACAGCCTCATCGGCGCACAAGATCTTAGAAAGGCCGTAGATACGATATGGCAGAGGGACAGGACTGCTTTCGATGTTATGGACATTCTGATTGCCGTGCGCGACAGGGGCAACAAGAAAGTTATTGACACAAAGGGGAGGTGCGTACCTCTATGTTCTTTTTTCTTTGATGTCGACGGCGTAATGGAATATCTTGAAAGCACAGGATTGGCTGAAGTATTGCAGCAACAGAAGATTAAAGATCTGGTTGATTATGTTTTTGGCATCGAAACCGGTTTGGACTCCAACGCGCGCAAAAACCGAAGCGGGCATGTAATGGAACGCATGATCGCACGAATTTTCGCTACTAATAATATTAGTTTCCGGCAAGAAGTTTACTCTAGTGAATGGCCTGAAATCACAAAAGTGTTAGGGGACGATAAGAAACGTTTTGATTTTGTGGTTCAGAAAAATGGCACGACTTATTTGATTGAAGTAAACTTTTACAGCGGCGGCGGTTCTAAACTCAACGAGGTTGCCCGTTCCTACTCTGAAATTGCTCCGAAAATCAACGCTGTAAATGGCTTTGAGTTCGTTTGGATTACAGACGGTATCGGCTGGAGAAGCGCAAAAAACAAACTCCAAGAAGCATACAGCATCATTCCGAGCATTTACAATCTTACGAATATTGCGGATTTTCTCGAGGTTCTCTTAACAACGAACTAATGGTACAAACGTTCTACGCATCACCGAATAAAGACTTTCTTCTTGCCCACGGCGATTGCTTCAAACTGCTTAAAGAGTTTTCCTTTAAGTTTGACATGATTTTTGCCGACCCGCCCTATTTCCTTTCTAATGGGGGGATAAGCATGCAAAGCGGCAAAGTGGTGTGCGTGGACAAGGGTGCCTGGGACAAAGGGAAAAGTCCGCAGGAAGTCAACGAGTTCAACATGGAATGGTTGCGCCTTTGCCGCGAGAAGCTAAAGGAAGACGGCACAATCTGGATTTCCGGCACATACCATAATATTTTTTCCGTTGCGAACTGCCTTACTGAACTTGGGTACAAAATACTGAACGTGATTACGTGGCAAAAAACCAACCCACCCGCAAACATTTCCTGCCGTTTTTTCACTTACAGCACGGAGTTTATCATTTGGGCACGCAAACACATCAAAAGACCGCACAAGTTCAACTATGAATTGATGAAAACCCTGAACGGCAACAAGCAAATGACAGACGTTTGGAGGTTGCCCGCTATCGGCGTATGGGAGAAATCCTGCGGGAAGCACCCTACGCAAAAACCGTTATCCTTGCTGACGCGCATCATTCTTGCCTCCACGAATGAGGGCGACTGGGTGCTCGACCCTTTTAACGGGAGCGGAACGACGGGCATTGCCGCCAATCTGTGCGGCAGGAAATTTGCCGGCATTGAGCAAGAAGAAGAATTTTGCCTGATGAGCAAGGCGAGACGCGAGGAGTTGGAAGAACCATCCAAACAGGACTATTTGAAACAGCATATAGCCGATTTTCAAACGCTGGCACAACAGGGACAATGCCTTTATTCACTCAACGAACCGACAGCCGATTACGTGCTCCCGTTTGACAGGTAAAAACCCTACGCTTTTGTAGTGCCTTCCAGGCACTGAACACCTATATCAACCTATGCGTCATTGAAAGAAAGTAGGGGCGTTTTGCAAAACGCCCGGAAAATGGTTGTCTTCTTGAATTATCCATTCGGCGCACACGGCGGGCGTTCTGCAGAACGCCCCTACTCGTGAACGCCAAAAAGAATGATTCTCGCAAAAAATTCGTAACTTTGCTGCCAAGATAGTTTATTTCTTAATCTGAAAACAATACGTATTTTTTATATGGGTCTTTTAGAATTCAACAAACTCCCCATCAACACGCTCGTCGGCGCTGACTGGCAAACGTTCAAGCACCTCACGGAGGGACGCACTGTAGACAACTCGCGCAAAGGCAAGTTCCGCCTCACCAAAGGCGTGTGCCGCCTGCTCTCAACGCTTGCACCCATTCAGGACAGCCGCTACAAGAAGCAGCTCGCCAACCAGCCGCTGGAACACGCGCCCGTGTTTATCCTCGGACATTGGCGCTCGGGCACGACGTTTGTGCACAACGTGCTTTCGTGCGACAAGCACTTCGGCTATTGCACCACCTATCAGACGGTGTTCCCCCACCTCATGATGTTCGGGCAGCCGTTTTTCAAGAAAAACATGTCGTGGCTCATGCCCGACAAGCGCCCGACCGACAACATGGAACTCGCCGTAGACCTGCCGCAGGAGGAAGAGTTCGCACTCTCCAACATGATGCCCTACACGTACTACAACTTCTGGTTTTACCCCAAGCACCAGCTGGAATACTGCGACAAGTACATGCTGTTTGAGGGCATCGACCCCGCAGAACTGAAAGTGTGGGAGGAAACGTTTACGAAACTCATCAAGATCTCGCTTTGGAACACGGGCGGCACGCAGTTCCTCTCCAAAAACCCGCCCCACACGGGCCGCGTGGCAGAGCTGGTCAAGATGTTCCCCAACGCCAAGTTCATCTATCTGATGCGCAACCCCTACACGGTGTTTGAAAGCACGCGCTCGTTCTTCACCAACACCATCGAACCGCTGCGCCTGCAAGACATCTCTAAGGAAGAACTTGAGCAGAATATCCTCAGCGTCTACGCCAAACTGTACCATAAGTACGAGACCGACAAGCACCTCATTCCCGAGGGCAACCTGATTGAGGTGAAGTTTGAGGACTTTGAGACGGACGCGCTCGGCATGACGCAGCAAATCTACCAGTCGCTGCAACTCCCGGGCTGGAACGAGGCGGAACAGGCCATCAGCCAATACGTTGCCTCGAAGAAGGGCTATAAGAAGAACAAGTACAACTACGACCCGCGCACCGTGGAACTCGTGGAAAAGAACTGGGGCTTTGCCCTCGACCAGTGGGACTACCGTAAGTAGGGGCGTTCTGCAGAACGCCCGATTAATGGGTGAATTATCATTGATTTTCCATTCGGCGCACACGGCGGGCGTTTTGCAAAACGCCCCTACTTTTCAAAAAAATTTGACCCCCGGCTATGCTCACGCACGGTCGGGGGTCGGTGTATTAAACTAAAAATAAAAATTAAGGTCTTTGTCCTTTAAGGGAGGGGCGCCTTTATTCCCACATGCTGTGATGCAGTCCCGAGAGGTCGTCCCATTCCTTTTTGTTGGTGCAGTCGGGCGCGTCGGTGTAGTTGTCCTCGCCGGCTTTCACGCTGATGTCGCCGAGGTCTGTGCCGGTGCTGCCGGCAAGCACGCCTTCATAGTCCATGGGGAACACGCTGATTTCGGGGCTGATATATATCTTCTTTTCCATAGTTTTCTGATTCTCTGTTTATTTGATTACAACTTTCTTTCCGTTCACGATATAGATGCCTTTGGGCAGGCGGTTGCCAGCGGCATTGACACGCACGCCCGAGAGGGTGTAGACGCTCTGCGGCATATTGTCTGCGGGGAGGCGGTTGGTCTGTATGCCCGTGGTAGTCCCTTCTTCGTTGTCGATGCTGATGCGCAGGTTGTTCACGAGGCCGCTGCCCTTAGGCAGGGCGAGGTAAGCCGTCAGGGTGTTCTTCATTTCGAATGCGCTGCCGTCAGCCTTGCCGCGATAGAAGCCGTAACTGTCTGCCACAGGATTTTTCTCGTCATCGAGTTTGTAGGAAAGCTTGTAGTAATAATAATCATTTGTCTTTGTTCCCGTGCCGTCCACGTCGGTCGTCACGCCGTCACTTTCGAGGCGCGTGCCGTGCAGCAGGTTTTCTGCGGCGTAAGGGTAAGCCTCAACGGTCTTGCCCAGCACAACGGGGTTGAGCGTCACGCCAACTTCACCGTTCTTAATCAGCAGCGGGGCATTGGCGGGCACTTCTGCGCCGGCAGGATATTTCTGCTTTGCCTTAATCGTCTCGCCCTCTGCCGTCTCGGTAACGATATAGCCGTTTGCACCCGTGGGCATCACATACGGGAAAGTGGTGTACGCCGTAGCATAGCCTGCCGTATTGGCGTTTACAGAAAGGTCAAAGGTCTTTTTGTAAAGTTGTACTGTGTTCCCCGTAGATGAAGAGTATGGTCTGAAAAGGGGGCTACCATTATTGGGGTTATAGCGTATTTCCTTATACGTATCAGAAGTTGCAGAGGTCTTTGTGGTTGTACTAACTATTTTTACATTATTGTATCCTTGCGTTAGACTGATATTCCAATAGGCATTTTCATCTTTCTGCGTTTTGAAAAACAAGTATTTCGAAGTACCGCCTCCTGAACAAATATAACCACCTTCATCTTGTTTAGAATACAACGCAAAGGTTCCATCTGCCTGGGCTTCGAGCATAATTTCATAGGGCAAACCGCTACCATTTGTTTCACCTTCATACATATTGTCAGTGAGGCTGACAGAAGCGACCTGTCCTTTATCACCACTAACAATTGTTTCAAGGGCTCCACCCCCATCTTCACAAACAAGGATATACACGCCGCCGTCCACGATATCGTCTTCCGTAGTCACCTTCTTGTACTTCATCGTAGCGGAACCGGGCACGGGGATAATCTTGCTGATAGTGCAGGTTGCCGTGGCGGCATCGGAGGTTTCTGCATTATTGTTTACGCCTACTGCCGTAATGGTATAAGTGCCGACTTCTGTAAGCGTGAAAGAAGTGGAAGAGCCATCCACTTGCTCAGGCGTAACGCCACCTGGCAAAGGAACGCTGCCGTCCGTGGTGTACCAAATATAAGGTGCGCCCTCGGCTTCAATAGTTACGGTAATCGGTTGCTCCTGCGTGCTTTCGGCAGACAGCGTGATGACGGGCTGCGGCAGGGTAACGGTGTAAGCAGCCGTGGCGGCATCAGAGAAGTTGGCTTTTTCGGCGGTGAACGACTTAACGGTCAGCGTATGCTCGCCCTTGTAGAGTGTCACAGTGCCCGTAAGCGCATCGACTGTGGTAGCCGTGGCGGAAGTAGCGGGGTCTGTACCGTCGGTAGTATATACGTAACCGACCGCGCCGCCTGCATTTGCCACCGTCACATCTACTGCCACTTCATAGTTGTAATTGCCGGCAGCCTTAGAGAGATGGGGCGTGGGCACAGCCAGCACAACCGTATATTCACGGGTAAGGACTTCTGAATAAACTCCTAGATTTTCGTCTGCCGTTACAGCCTTAATGGTGTGTGTGCCGGCAGAAAGAGGAAGATTGTAAGGGAACTCCGTCACCATGGTGGCAGCATCGATATCCTCTCTCGGGTCAGTGCCGTCGGTTGTATAGAACAGTGCGCCTGCGCCCGTTGCATTCATCACCACGTTAACGCTGTTTTCATACTCGCCGCTTTCTGGCGTGATTTCGGGCGTGCCAAAGACGGTCAGCGTATAAGTGGCAGTGCCCTCCTTATATGTGTCATCAGCCTGCGAGGTTGCCGTAATCGTGGCTGTACCCGTGCCGCCCGCCAAAGCAATAACGCCCTCATCCGTCACGGTGGCGACAGACGTTTTGTTAGAAGAATAAGATTTGATGGTAACGCCGTTGGGCTTATTAAGCGTAGGTTGGGTTAGTGTACCATTGGCGGCAATGGTAAGAGAAGAGGGGGAATAAGAAAGTTCCGGGTCTGTGGTGCCTGCAGGGGGTAAATGGTAGAGGCAGACATCTTCCTGACCACTTGAATAACATGAAAACAGGGTGCTTGAACTATTATATCTTAACAGATTACGAGTATAGCTTCCCTGGAATGTAATGGTTGCAACACCAGCATCTGTTACTGTTATTGTTGCTTTGCCATTGGCATCTAAAGTGGTTTGGGTTCTTAGATAATTTTTCGAAGAACTTGCTGCATATAAATATCCATTATTAGTAGCATCATAAAAAGCCCATGTTCCATCATCTTGTGCTTGAAGTTTAAGCACGCAAGCTCCAACAAGCGCGGTCGAAATATTGCCTTCTGAGTCAAAAGTAACATCAACGGCAGCGCGGTTATTTGAATTCTGTGCGCCTAAAACCTTGCCATTATCCTGATTAACAATCAAATAATAGTCACCGCTGACAAGTCCGTCGGTGCTTGTTACAAGCTGGTAGCTTTGCGCATTTACCGCATTACCCCCCCCCAATATGCTAATTAAGAACAATAAACAGAGGGAGAGCAGGGAGTGTGAAAAAGTAGTTTTTTTCATAGATCTGTTTATTTATAATGTGAATAA
>JBJEAH010000076.1:0-14052 GCA_051868815.1 Alloprevotella sp. | reverse complement strand
TCGGCGTGGCTGATCCCAACCGCCACAATCTTTACGATTCCTTTTTGAGAACTGCCGCAGAACTTTGCGATGACCTTTCCCGTGCCGACAGCGTGCGCCATTCCGACACGGCTTATGCCCGTACGCGCCGCACGCTGCAAGCCCTGCCGGGACGCAGCGACTTGATGCAACTCTACTCTGCTCCCGCGCCCCTCCGCGACCGCTTCGACGCTCTATGGACCTCGCCCCGCCTCACGGTTGCCGAGCAAGATGTCCTTCAGAATTTCTTTACAGCCCCAACGCTCTTTAAGGAAGAAACTCGGGCCGGACGCGATGCGGCGCGGCTCATGGCGGCCAGTGCGCTCACCCTCGCCCTGCTCTCAATGTTCGACGTGCGCAAGCTCCATCTCCTGCTCGACGGTTGCTCGTCGCCCTCCGCGCCGCTCCGCGCCCGTTGCATCGTGGGCGTGACGCTGACGGTGTTGCAGCATGGCGGACGCTTGTCCGACTATCCTGACGCGGCGGCGCGGCTCACAGAACTTTTAAGCCGCGAGGAATGTGCCGCGGCCGTGTGCGAGATACAGCAGCAGGCACTGCTCACCCTTGCCACGCCGCATATAGAGAAAAGCCTGCGCGAGGATATTCTGCCCGAAGTGATGCGGCAGGCCAAGAAAATGGGAACGCACTCGGCTGACAAGAATATAGATATAGACGAAATAGCCCGGCAGTTAGATGCCGGAGGTCAGGACGCGGCGGTGTGGAACGTTGAGGCCGATGCCCCCTGGCGGCGCAAGATACAGGAGATACAGAAGTTTGCCGAGCAGGGCGCAGATGTGTTCCTCCCTACATTCAAGCAACTGATGCAACGCATGCCTTTCTTCAACGTTGTGGCCAACTGGTTCTGCCCCTTTACGGCGGAGCACCCCGACTTTCCCGCCCGCAGCGCAAATAGCAGTTTTGTGCAAGCCTTCATGGCGCAGCCAATGGCTTGCGAGACCGACAAATTCGCCTTTTGCTTCATTGCCGACAGTTTTTCCTCCTTCACGGGTGGTGCGACAGGTGCGGCTTTGGGCGAGCAGTTGAAGAAAATGCTCGAAGAAAACGACTTCGCTGCGCGTTTCAATGCGGCCGATGCGCCGCCGCGCAGTTTTATGGAAGAATTGCGCGTTTACATGAAAGACCTGCGCCGTTTCTTCAGCCTTTCGCCCTATCGCCGCGACGGCGCTTCGCCCTTGCAGCAGCACCTCGTTATGACAGATAACCAGTGGCTGGCACCCGCGCTCGGGCACCCCGCCGCCCTTATTGCTGCCGCCGATATTGCCATGCACGTGCGGTCGTTCGACAATGCCTATCGCCTTTATAGTGACTACCTCAGCCACCCTGCCGGCATAGAGCCGCAGGCGCAGGCAGAGGCTTTGCAAAAACTGGGCTATTGCCGTGAGCAATTAGGCGAACTGGTCGATGCCGAGGAGGTTTACAATAAGGCTTTGCTGCTGTGCGGCGATAACTCTTGGGTGCTTGCGCGGCTCGCGCGGTTGCGTAGCCGCAGGGCTGATTACTTGGGTGCGGCCGAACTTTACGACCGAGTGGCGCAACTTACGGATGAGACCGACACCACGCCCCTTGTGCGTGCCGCCGAATGCTACCTCCTTGCCTCCATGCCCGAGGAGGCGCGGCAGCGGCTCTTTAAGGCTGATTATATCAAGCCCGAACAGCCCCGTACCCGACGCGCCTTGGCGTGGAGCAGCCTGTTGATGGAGAAATATGAGGATGCCGAGCGGCTTTATGGTTGGCTCTTGGAGCGTCAGCCCACGGCCGACGATTGCCAAAACGCCGCCCACCTTGCCTGGCTCACCCGCTCGTTGCCAGAGGCTTTGCCCCTGTATCGCCGCGCCTTGCAACTGTCGGAAGCGGGCACGCCGCCTGCCGCCTTGTTTCGCGCCGACCGCAGTTTCTTGCTTGCGCATGGATTGAAAGAAGAGGATTTGCAGCTTGCGGCCGACTTGCTGGAAGCAAATTTGCCTTAATTGCGGCGTATTTAGTAGTAAATAGTATGAAAGTAGGAATTTCGTTGGGAGTATCTCGCACGAAATTCCTACTTTTGTAGTAAGATAATTATATTTTTGCACAGCCATGAACAGAAGCGACAGCATTGTCATTATCCCCACCTATAACGAGAAGGAAAACGTGGAGGCGATTATCCGTGCCGTGATGGAGTTGCCCCACGGGTTTGACATTCTGATTATCGACGACGGCTCGCCCGACGGCACGGCGCAAATCGTGAAAAACTTGCAGGCTGCGGAGTTTGCCGAAAGGCTGCACCTCGTGGAGCGCAAGGGAAAACTTGGATTGGGCACGGCGTATATCGCCGGGTTCAAGTGGGCTTTGGCCGTGGGCTACGATTATGTGTTTGAGATGGATGCCGATTTCAGCCACGACCCCAAAGACCTCACCCGCCTTTACGAGGCTTGCGCCGTGGAAGGTTATGACGTGGCCATAGGGTCGCGCTACGTGAGCGGCGTGAATGTGGTGAACTGGCCTATGGGGCGCGTGTTGATGAGTTACTACGCCTCCAAGTATGTGCGCTTCGTGACGGGCGTGCCTATCCACGACACCACGGCTGGCTTCAAGTGCTACCGCCGCCGCGTGCTCGAAACCATCGACCTCGATGCCATTCGCTTCAAAGGCTATGCTTTCCAGATTGAAATGAAATTCACGGCCTACAAACTTGGCTTCAAGATTAAGGAAGTGCCCGTTATCTTCGTCAACCGCCAGCTGGGCACGAGCAAGATGAGCGGCGGCATCTTCGGCGAAGCCTTGTTTGGCGTGGTGCGCCTGCGCTGGGCAGCCCTTACGGGGAAGATTAAACCAGTAAACAAGTAGACAAGTAGACGAGTAAACAAGACATGTTACTCTGTAATAATAATTAGCACGACATCTTTATCTCGTCTACTCGTCTACTCCTAAACTCGTCTACTAAAAAAATATATAAACCAATCCATGCATTTCAGGATACAAATCAAAAACGCCACGATAGTCAATGAGATGCGCCGCTTTGTCGGTTCCATAGTCATTGACGACGATCGAATAGACGAAATTATCGAAGGGCGCGATGGCGAGCCGTCCAGTCCCGTCAACGAGATAATCGATGCCGAGGACGCATACGTCCTGCCCGGCGTGATAGACACGCACGTGCATTTCCGCGACCCCGGGCTGACGGCAAAGGCTGACTTTGCCTCCGAGAGCAAGGCAGCCGCTGCGGGCGGCGTGACCACAGTGTTCGATATGCCAAACACAGTGCCGCAAACCACCACGATGCAGGCGTTCAATGAGAAATGGGAGATTGCCAAGCAAAAAAGCGTGGTGAACTTCGGCCTCTTCCTCGGTGCAACGGGCGGCAACGCCTATGAACTGGAACGCCTCAATCCGCGCAAGGTGTGCGGCATCAAACTCTTTATGGGGTCGTCCACGGGCAATATGCTCGTAGATAATGAGCGCACGCTCCGCGCCGTTTTCGAGCACGCGCGGCTGCCCATTGTGGCGCACTGCGAGGACACGCCCACGATTGAGGCAAATCTCAAAGTCTGCCAGGCCGCTTACGGCGCAGACCCCGATGTTTGCCACCATCCCGAAATCCGCTCCGCCGAAGCTTGCTATAAATCCACGGCACTGGCTGTTAGTCTTGCCAAGGAATACGGCAGTCGCCTGCACGTGGCGCATCTTTCCACGGAGCGCGAACTGGAACTTTTTGAAGCAGGCAATCCCCTCATCACGGCCGAAGCCTGCGTGGCGCATCTGTTGTTTACGGACAAGGACTATGCCCGCCTCGGCACGCGCATCAAGTGCAACCCCGCCATTAAGACGGAGGCCGACCGTGCCGCCTTGCGCAAGGCGCTTGCCGACGGGCGCATCAGCACCGTTGCCACCGACCACGCCCCGCACCGCCTGCGCGATAAAGTGGGCGGTTGCGTTAAGGCCGCCTCGGGCATGCCGATGGTTCAATACTCGCTCGTGTCGATGCTCGAACTTGTCGACGAAGGCGTTGTGAGCATGGAGCGGATGGTAGAACTGATGTGCCACAGTCCGGCGCGTATTTTCAGAATAGAAAACCGAGGCTTCTTGCGCGAAGGCTACAAGGCCGACATCGTCATCGTAAGGCCGCACACGCCTTGGACCGTAACGCCCAACCGCATTCAGAGCCTGTGTAATTGGAGTCCCGTGGAGGGACACACGTACAGCTGGCGCGTGGAGCGCACCTTCTGCAACGGTTTCCCGATTTACAATAGAGGCCACATCACGGACGAGCGCTTTCATGGCCAGCCCGTGTCCTTTTGCCGATAACGAGGGATGACGAAGACGCTTTGCTATAAGGCGGAAGAACTTATCCCCTATATTGATTGGAGCTATTTCCTTTTTGCGTGGGGATTGCCGGCGCGTTTCGCATCGGTTGCCACCCTTTGCGACTGCCCCGCGTGCCGCACTGCGTGGCTCAATGCCTTTCCCCAAGAAGAGCGCGGCGCGGCTGCCGAGGCGCAGAAACTCATGGACGAGGCGCGCCGCTTGCTCGGCGCATGGCGCGACAGGCAATGCGCCGCCGCTTTTGTCTTGCTGCCCGCTTGGAGCGAGGGAAACGACATTTGCGTGCTGCCCTCCGAAGGGCAGGGCGGCGATGCCCCGATGCGACTCCCTATGCTGCGCCGCCAAGTTCCTGATACCAACGGCTGCTGCCTTTCTTTGGCTGATTATATAAGTCCCGCCCCGCCCGCCTCTTCCGATGCGCGGGCTTTGCCGCCCGAAAATGTGCTCGGCCTTTTTGCCGCTTCCGTGCGCGAAGGCGATGCAGCCGCCGAGGCGGAGGACGAGGAAAAATATGGGCAAATGCTTTGCCAAACGCTCAAAGACCGTCTTGCCGAGGCGGCTGCCGAGAAGATGCACGAGGACGTGCGCCGCGTCTATTGGGCTTATGCGCCCGATGAACGGCTTCATAAGGCAGACCTTTTCGCGGCAAACTATCGTGGCATTCGCCCAGCAGTGGGCTATCCCTCCTTGCCCGACCAAAGCATCATCTTTCTTTTCGACCGCCTTTTGCCCTTCTCTCTGGTTGGCGTGCGGCTCACCGAAAACGGCATGATGCAGCCCCATGCCTCTGTGGCGGGTCTCATGCTGTCGCACCCCGCCGCCGAATATTTCAGCGTGGGGCAAATTGACCGCAATCAGTTGGAGGACTATGCCGCGCGGCGCGGCATGACTTTGCAGGAACTGCGCAAATATTTTTTCAGAACGTTTGTGCAAGGCGAGAGTGGTCGATATCGTAACAAAACGCCGAATATGGATTGGGGCGGGCTGTAAGCCCAAAAGTCGCCCATAGCCCAGGGCAACGCCCTGGGGTAATGTAGACCGCGATTAATACATTCGGCATTTTTGCGCAGCGCAAAAATGCCACGCGCCCCAAGCGCGTAACCCCGCACGCAATGCCGCGGGGCGTTGCCCCTCATAAAGAAGGCTGCTCTTGCAGAGCGCGACACTTTTATCAATGCAACATCGCCCACCCAGGGCGTTGCCCTGGGCTGGGAGCAACAATTGGGCTTACAGCCCGCCGCAAAGGTGTGAAAAAAGATAGCGCAAGGTGAGCGCAGTCGAAAAAGTCAATTGAAAACGAAACATATAGTCATTATGAACTTCCTTTATAAAATCTATCAACTGTTCATCGCTTTGCCTTTGGCATTCATCGCCACAGTCCTCACTGCCCTTGTCACGATTGTAGGCAGTTTCGTCGGCAGCGCGCACTTTTGGGGCTACTATCCCGGCAAGCTTTGGTCGCAATTCATCTGCAACGTCCTGCTGCTGCCCGTCAAGGTGGAGGGCAGGGAGAACATCGACCACAAGCAAAGCTATGTGTTTGTGGCCAACCACCAAGGCCCGATGGACATCTTCTTGATATACGGCTATCTCGGGCGCAACTTTAAGTGGATGATGAAGAAATCCTTGCGCAAGATGCCGCTCGTGGGCTATGCCTGCGAGAAGGCGCGCCATATTTTTGTGGACAAATCGGGGCCGAAGAAAATCAAGCAGACCATCGAGAACGCCCGCAACACCTTGCAGCACGGCACGTCGCTCGTGGTCTTTCCCGAAGGCTCGCGCACCTTTACAGGCCACATGGGACGCTTCAAAAAGGGCGCGTACCAACTGGCCGACGAGCTCGGCCTGCCGGTTGTGCCGCTCACCATCGACGGCTCTTTCGACGTGCTTACGCGCATGGCAGGCTTCAGCTTTGTGCATCGCCACAAGATGCGCCTCATTATCCATAAGCCCATTTTCCCGGCGGGGCAGGGCGAGGAGAATGTGAAGCAGGCCATGGAGCAGTCGTATGCCACTATTATGGCAGGCCTGCCTGAAAAGTATCAGGGTTTTGTAGAAAACAAGGATCAATGATGCGCTTTCGCTTGCGTGGCTGGCTTAATGGCGCGGAACTGCGCCGCCTCGTGCGCTTCGGCGCGGCGGGCGTGTTCAACACTCTGCTCACCTGCGTCTCCTTTGCCCTGATGCGCTGGGCTGACGTGCAGGTCGACGTGGCCAACGCCGTGAGCTATGCCCTCGGCATCTGTTCGAGTTTCGTGCTCGGCAGGCTGTGGGTCTTTTCTTCCCGCAATCCGCGTTGGCACGCCGAGGCACTGCGTTTTCTCATCGGCGCGGCGGCGTGCTGGTCGTTGCAATGGCTGTGCTTTCACTTCCTTTTGCCGCTCGTCGGCGAACCGGTTGCCTATATTTGCGGCATGGTGGTCTACACCGCGTGCAACTATATATATAATAAATGTGTGACGTTCCGTCAGTCTTAGATTTATGAAAAAGTTACTTTCCCTTCCTCCCAACGTCGTCAATAGTTTCCACGACGTTACGCGCCTTTCCCATGAAGAATATTTCTGCACTTCCGACCCCGTGGGCCACAAACTCGGCTCCGGCGGCGGCACGGCGTGGCTGCTTGAGGCGGCCCGGCGCGACGATGCCCCCGAAGCCCCGTTCAAGGAATGGCTCGCCAAGGAAAAGCGCGTGCTGCTCCATGCCGGCGGCCAGAGCCGCCGCTTGCCGGCTTATGCCTCGAGCGGCAAGGTGCTCACGCCCGTGCCCGTATTCCGCTGGGCGAGGGGACAGAAAATCGACCAAACTTTGCTCGACCTCCAGATGCCGCTTTACGAGCGCATCTTGGAGAAAGCGCCAGCCGCGCTGCGCACGCTCATTGCCAGCGGCGACGTGTATCTGCGTGCCACCGAGCCTTTGCAGGACATACCCGATGCCGACGTTGTTTGCTACGGTCTCTGGGCCGACGTGGAGCAGGCTTCGCATCATGGCGTGTTTATGATGAGCCGCGAAAATCCCGATGTGCTCGACTTCGTGCTGCAAAAGCCTTCGCCCGAAGAGCAGGCGCGGCTCATGCAGACGCACTATGCCATGATGGACATCGGCGTGTGGCTGCTTTCCGACCGCGCGGTGCATCTCCTGATGCGCAAGTGCGGCGAGACGGCCGACGGGCTGCTGGCTGAAAAGGGCGTGGAGGGCATCAGCTACTATGACCTTTACACCGATTTCGGCGGTGCGCTCGGCCTGCACCCCACTTTCGACGACCCCGAACTGGCAGAGTTGAAAGTAGCCGTGTTGCCCTTGCCCGGCGGCGAGTTCTACCATTTCGGCACCTCGCCCGAACTGCTTTCTTCCTCGCTCGAAATCCAGAACCTGGTCAAGGACCAGCGGTATATCATTCAGAAGGGCGTCAAGAAGCAGCCCTCTGTGTTCACGCAGAACGCCGTCATCGCCCAGCGTCCCGCAGCGTGCAACAGTTTTGTGTGGATTGAAAACTCCTTTATCCCCGAAACGTGGCAGTATGGGAAGCATCATATTTTCACGGGCATACCCGAGAATAATTGGCAACTGTCTGTGCCCGACGGCGTTTGCATCGACATCGAGCCGGTCGGCGCGGCCGACTTCGTGCTGCGCCCTTATGGCTACACCGATGCCTTCCGCGGCAGGCTCGACGTGTCCGAAACGCTTTACCTCGGTCAGCCCGTCACGTCTTGGCTTGCCAAGCGCGGCATCTCTCTTGCCGACCTCGGCGATGCCGCCGACCTGCAAGCCGCGCCGCTTTTCCCCGCCACGGCTTCTTTGCCCGATATGGAGCGGCTGCTGCAATGGTTCATCGCCGACACCCCCGACGCAGCCGTCACCGCCCTTTGGCGCAGCCTGCCGCGCTATTCTGCCGACGATATTTCGGCGAAAGCCAACCTACACCGCCTCTTCGCGCAGCGCGAACAGTTTCAGCAGGACAATCTCCCGGCATTGGCCAAGAACTGGCGGCGCAGCGTGTTCTATCAGGTCAATTTGAAGGATATGGCGCAAAAGTATGCCGCCGCTGCCTTGCCTTTGCCCGAATCTTTGCCGCAGGACGCTCCGCTCATGACGCGCATTCACGATGCCATGTTCCGTTCCGAAGTGTCGCGCCTTGCTGCTGCCGGCAATGCCGATGCGGCGGGCGATGAGGCGTTCCGCCTCCTGCGCGAGGGACTGACGGCCAACGCCTTGCGCCGCAAGAGCCACCCCGTGCACACCACCTATTCCGACCAAATCGTATGGGCACGCAGTTCCGTGCGCATCGACGTCGCTGGCGGCTGGACCGACACGCCGCCTTACAGCCTCGTGAGTGGCGGCAACGTGGTGAACCTTGCCATCGAACTCAACGGGCAGCCGCCTTTGCAGGTCTATGTCAAGCCCTCCGCCGAGCCGGTTATCATTTGCCGCTCTATCGATCTCGGAGCCATGGAGCGCATAGAGACTTACGAAGAATTGAAACAATATAATAAGGTAGGTTCGCCGTTCTCAATCCCCAAGGCTGCGCTCACGCTCGCAGGTTTCCTGCCGGGCTTTTGCGACACGCCCTACCGCACGCTCCGCGAGCAACTCGAAGACTTCGGCTGTGGCATTGAGATAACGCTCCTCGCCGCCATTCCCGCAGGGTCGGGTTTAGGCACGAGTAGCATCTTGGCAGCCACGGTCTTGGGTGCTGTGTCGGACTTCTGTGGTCTGCATTGGGATAAAAATGAGATTTGCAACCGCACGCTCGTCCTCGAGCAACTGCTCACCACGGGCGGCGGCTGGCAGGACCAATACGGCGGCGTGCTGCCCGGCATCAAACTCTTGCAGACCAATGCCGGCTTCGACCAAAACGCTACGGCGCGTTGGTTGCCCTCCACGCTGTTCACCGCGCCCGAAACCGCGCCGTGCCATCTGCTTTACTACACGGGCATCACGCGCACAGCCAAGAATATCCTTGCGGAAATCGTGCGCGGCATGTTCCTCAACAACACGGAGCACCTTGCCCTGCTCGACGGCATGAAGCAGCACGCCTTGGAGATGTTCCGCACCATTCAGCAGGGCGACCTCGAAGCCTACGGCCGCCTGCTCGCAGCAACTTGGGAGCAGAACAAGCGACTCGATGCCGGCACCAATCCGCCTGCCGTTGAGGCACTTTGCCGCAAGGTGCACGATTATTGCCTTGGCTACAAACTGCCCGGCGCTGGCGGCGGTGGCTTCCTCTATATGGTGGCGAAAGATGCCGAGGCGGCCCGCCGCATTCGCGCCCTGCTTTCTGAAAGCCCCATCATGCCCGCTGCCCGCTTCGTGGAAATGAGCATTTCGGACAAGGGCTTGCAAGTCAGCCGGTCATAATCTTCTTTTGCTATGAAAAAATATATTTTGCTTTTGCTCGCCCTCGTTGGGGGCTTTGCCGCCCGTGCCGGCGAGGCAGACCGCGTCACGGTGGCAGTGATTTCAATCAACGATTTCCACAGTTGTTTCGTGCGCAACGATTTCAAGCAGATGCCCGGAGCGGCGGCACTTTGGCAGACCATCGACTCGCTCAAAGCTGTTTATCCGCATAGCATTGTGGTCTCCGCCGGCGACAACTTCGGCGGCAGTTATTTCCATCAGGCAACGCGCGGGCAGCTCATTCCCGAATTTTTCCAAAACCTCGGCATCACGCTTTCCGCCGTCGGCAATCACGAGTTCGACGAGGGGCAGGCGGCGCTTGCCGACAAGTGGCGTTCGCAGCCGTTCTGCCCGAAAGATTGGCAACTCGAATATGTTTGTGCCAATGTGCGCGATGCTGCCGGACAGCCTGCGCCTTTTGCCGCGCCGTTCTCCGTTAGGGAAATTCCCGTCGGCGGGGGCAAGAGCGTCAAGGTGGCCTTTATCGGCCTGCTCACCTCGTCCACGCCGCGCCAAGCCAGCGTTTCCAAACTCAAAGGCCTTAGTTTCGACGGCCGCTACGACCTCGTGCTCGACAGTTTGAAGCAGACGCCCGACTATGCGCCAGCGGCAACGGCCGACCTCCGCGTGTTGCTCACCCACATAGGCACGGAGATGCAGACCGACGATGAGGGCAACGCCCGCCCCGTGTGGGTTGATGCCGACGTGCCGCACTTGCAGGCGGTGGCAGAGCCAACGATGCAGGCGTGGATTACATCGCACACGCACGAAACGGTGTGCGGACGCATCAACGACAGCCAATATCCCGTCCTGCAAGCCGCCTGCTACGGGCGCAGCGTCGGGGTGATGAAATTTGTGGTCGATACTACGGACATGCGCCTCGTAAGCGTCACGCCCGAGGTCTGTGCCGTCAATCCCGGCATACGTCTCGGCGCGAAGCAGCAGCGTTTCCAGCAAAAGATAGATTCTGTGTTGCAACACACCAAGACAAAGGGTGGGGCGGCGTTGAAGGAGGTTTTGACCAAAGCCCCCGTTTCGCTCGACCATAGTCGCGAGGACAAACTCCGCCAAACGGAGATGGGACAACTCGTGTGCCGTTCCTACGCCGAGGCTTACCGCCGCGCGGCGGGCGTTTCCGAGAAAGAGCCTGTGATTGGCGTGAGCCATTTCGGCAGCATTCGCTGCGGCTTTTCGGAGGGTGATGTCACCGTGCTCGATGTCGGCGATGCCCTGCCTTTTGCCAACAGCCTGAAAGCCTACCGCCTCACGGGGGCGCAAATCCGCAAACTCATCGACTGCGGCGTGCACAACGAAAAGTTTGGTTGGATACAGACTTCGTCTCTGAACATCGGCTTCGATGGTGACATGCAGCTTGATGCCCTGATTTACGTGTCGCCTTCGGGCAAGGAAATCGAGATGAAGGACGACAAGACCTATATTCTTGTGGCAGACGACTATATGACGCACGGCGGCGACAACTACGACCCCGCTTTCTTCCCCGAAGAGGCGGAACTGAAAGTGGAAATGCCCACCACCACCGATGCCTTTATCAATTATCTGCGCACCCTCCCCGAACTGCCGCAGCCCGAAAGCGATGGCTACGACGAAATGCAGATTTGATATTGTTATTGTTTTATTGAAAACGAGTAGGGGCGTTTTGCAAAACGCCCGCCGTGTGCGCCGAATGGTAAATCCATTGTGCAATGCGTTTCCCGGGCGTTTTGCAAAACGCCCCTACTTTCCTCACATATTATAATCATTATGGCCCTCTTCACTTTGCCGCCAAAAGCAACCGTTCCCGGTGCATATCCCGACTTTCTCAATTTTGTGGAAGGCAACGTCGACCCCGACATCACGCTCACCCGCCGCACCCTCCTGCCGGAATGGTATCCGCAGAGCGGCGTGCAACTCACGTGGCCGCACGCCGACACCGACTGGGCTTATATGCTGCCCGAGGTGACCGAATGCTATCTGCGCCTCGCCTTTGAAATAGCCCGCCGCGAGCCGTTGCTCATCGTTGCGCCCGAGCCGGAACCCGTGGAGCGGCTGCTCCGCGAGAAATTGCCGGCAGCCGTTTGCGACAACATGGTGTTTGCGGCTTGCCCCACCAACGATACCTGGGCGCGCGACCACGCTTTCCTCACCGTTGGCGGCGGCAGCGCAGGGCTGGAATTGCTCGACTTCCGCTTCAACGGCTGGGGCGACAAGTTTGAGAGCAACCTCGACAATGCCATCAACCGCACCATCTTCGACAAAGGGCATATCCTCGGTGGCACGTACGCCGACTGCCTCGATTTCTGCCTCGAAGGCGGCAGCATCGAGACCGACGGGCGCGGCACGCTGCTCACCACGGCGCAATGCCTGCTCAACCCCAACCGCAATCCGCAGTACGGCCAGAGCGAGATAGAAGAACTCCTTGCCCGCCGCCTTGGCGTGAACCATTTCCTTTGGCTCACAGATGGTTATCTTGCGGGCGACGACACCGACAGCCATATCGACACCCTTGCCCGCCTCTGTCCGGATAATACCATTCTTTATGTGAAATGCGCCGACCCGTCTGATGAGCATTATGCCGCTTTGCAGCGTATGGAAGAGCAGATCAAGGCTTTCCGCACGCCCGAGGGCGAACCTTACAGGCTGATAACTGTGCCGATGCCCCCTGCCGTTTACGACGAAGAAGGTGAACGCCTGCCCGCCACCTATGCCAATTATCTCGTGATGGATAAGGCGGTGCTTTATCCCACTTACGGCAGTCCTGAAACCGACGACGCGGCCCGCCTTGCTATCATCAAGGCCTATCCCTCCCGCGAAGCAGTCGGCGTGCCCTGCAATGCCCTCATTCGCCAGCACGGCTCTCTCCATTGCGCCACCATGCAATATCCCCGAGGCCTCCGCTTCGCGTGAAAAGGCATTAAGTGCCTGGAAGGCACTACGGAGCGTAGCGACGATAACCGGGGACGAAGTCCTCGGATAAGCGCTGCGAGGACGATGTGCCTGGAAGGCACTACGCCATAGGACATGCACTTATCACATTGCCTCAGGCGTACTGCCTTCCAGGCAGAATCATTGCAACAGCCTCCACCGAGGACTTCGTCCCCGGTTATCGTCGCTTCGCTCCGTACTGCCTCTTCTTTGAGATTTTCGGCTGCGCTCGGCATAGCCTGAACAAGTTCAGCTCTGCGCTCTCTTGCACGAAAATTCCAGGCAGTTAATACCTTTTTCAAGTTAATTTCAGTTCTATTATTCATCTCTATTCCCCCTCAATAATTCCTCCCATGAGACTTCTAAAAACCGCCCTCGTGCAAACCCATTGCACCGCCGACCCTTCAGATAATCGCCGGCGCATGGCCGCTTACGTCAGAGAGGCAGCAGCCGCCGGCGCAAAACTCGTAGTGTTGCAGGAACTGCACAACACGCCGTACTTCTGCCAGGTAGAAGACACCGATAATTTCGATTACGCCGAACCTATTCCCGGCCCGTCCACCGATTTTTACGGCAGCGTGGCGCGTGAGTGCGCCGTCGTGCTGGTCACCTCGCTCTTCGAGAAGCGTGCCCCCGGGCTGTACCACAACACGGCGGTCGTGTTTGAAACCGACGGCAGCATCGCCGGCACGTACCGCAAGATGCACATTCCCGACGACCCTGCCTACTACGAAAAATTCTATTTCACGCCCGGCGACGACGATTTCCTGCCCATCAAGACTTCGGTCGGTGTGCTCGGCGTGCAGGTTTGCTGGGACCAATGGTATCCAGAGGGTGCGCGGCTTATGGCTTTGCGCGGCGCGGAACTGCTCATCTATCCCACGGCCATAGGCTATGCCGCATCCGACACGCCCGAGGAGCAGCAGCGACAGCTGCGGGCATGGCAACTGGTGCAGCGCGGCCACGCCGTAGCCAACGGTTTGCCCGTCGTTGCCGTCAATAGGGTGGGGCACGAGCCCGATCCTTCCGCAGCCACGCCCGGCATACAGTTCTGGGGTCACAGTTTCGTGTGCGGCCCGCAGGGTGAGTTTCTGGCCGAAGGCGACGAGTCCGACCGCCTGTTGCTGGTTGACATCGACCTTACGCGCAGCGAGCAGGTGCGCCGCTGGTGGCCCTTCCTCCGCGACCGCCGCATCGAATGCTTCTCCCCCTTGGCCGCCCGCTATTTGGATTGACGATTAACCCCATAATCATCCACACAGTCTCCGAGAACAGCAAAACGTTCTCGGAGATTTTTTTTGCGAGTTCCTTGAAAGTTTTTCCTTTTCCCCTGATGTTTTTTACTATCCTATAAGAAAGTTTTTGTTACAAAGTTTGTAACACGTATTACAAACTTTG
>JBJEAH010000075.1:0-2598 GCA_051868815.1 Alloprevotella sp. | reverse complement strand
CTTACAGGGGCAATCGTATTCTATCGTCTTTCCACAGGGGCAAGCCCCTGTGCTGGGTTATTAAGCCCTTTCAGGGCTACACATACATTATCACACAGCCCCATGTTTAATATCACTTTACGACCGACGGCAGTTGCGCAAGGTCGGTAATCACGGCATCGGGCATACTTTCGTCTTCTTGCTGCTCTGTCCAGCCCTCGCCTTTGAGCCAAACGGTCTGGCAACCTACTGCCTTTGCGGGCACTATGTCTTTGCCGAAACTGTCGCCGACCACGAGCACGTCCTTCGCCTCAAAACCCGTCGCTTCCACGCCGAGGCGGTAAATGGCAGGGTCGGGCTTGCGAACGCCTACCACCGCGCTCTCGATAATTCGCGGAAAGTAGCCGTCAAGACCGTAAGAGGAAAGGACTGCCGCAACATTGCCGTAAAAGTTCGACACGAGCGTCAGGGGGAAACGGGCGGAAAGTTCTGCCAAAACGCACTTCGACGAAAGGAGGTTGCAGCGCACGTAACTGTCGCAGAAGCGAGCCATGGCCTGCACGTATTCGAGGCGCGCGGCTTCGGCAATCTGCCAAAATCCCTGTGCCTGCAAATAGGCGGTTTCTATATCGAGCTTCTTTTGCAGCAGCACGGCGAAGTCGTCTTCGGGCGCGATGACAGGATTTTTTGCAAGATACCGCTCGGCATATACGTAAGCCTCGCGAAAGGCCGCCTCACTCACGGGCACTGCTGCGGCGCGGTAGGCGTCCCAAAGCACGTGCGCCCAATGGCGGGCGTTGGTGTCGAGCGTACCGCCGTAGTCGAATATAATTGCTTTGGGGATAATTACATTATTGATTATCATCTGCTTTGTCCTCCTTTATTTCATAATCTGTTTATTGCCGACTTTCACCAGTCCCACGCCGATAAAAATCCAGAACAACTCGCGGATACGGGTGTAAAAGCTCGTAAACAGGCCGATGCCCGGGACACTGAGACCGAGAATTTTGATGATGAGCGCCAAACCGCCCTCGCGGGCACCGAGCTGCATGGGAAAGAAAAAGAGCAGGTTGCCGATGAGCGAGGAAAACGCCAGCACAAGCACGGCATCGACAAACGTCACGTCTACGCCGAAGGAAATGAGAATGAAGAAATATTCGAACGAATTGATGACGCGGGCGATGTATTCGTAGAAGAGCGAGGTGAAGAATGCCTTGGGGCAACTGTGCAGGTAGGCAATGTTATTGTCCACCTTCTCCATGGCCTCGATGTTCTTCTCGTAGAACTTTCGGGCGGGGACGCGGACGTAGGGGATTTTGAGCAAGATGCTGTAAAGTTTCACAATGAGTCCGTTGCGGTAGCCCGCGTTGAAGAAATACAGCACGATGGCCAGCACCACGGCAAAGATGCCGAAGAGCGTCCAGAAGAAGGGCGTCATCTTTTCGGCGTAGAAGGCGATAAAGAGCAGCAAGGCCGTGGTCCAGAGGCAGAAGTGCGACAGTATGTGCATCATGGAATAGAGCACGACCGACGACATGGCACGGGGCGTGCCGATGTAACTCGCCAGCTCCATTACACGATACGGGCCGCCGCCGAAGCCAAAGGGTGTGGTGTAGCTGAACGCGAAGCCCGAAACGGTGAGTTTGTAGGCGTGGCGCAAGGAAAGGTGCTTGTCGTGCCGCCCGTTGTTCACAATCATCTGGAAAGCCAGTGCATTGAAGAGATACACGAAAATCCACACGCCCAAAACGGCGGGGAGGTACAGGCCGGCGCGGGCGATATTGTCGCGAAGCATGTCGTAGTCGGTGTCGAAGGTGTAGAGCATGATGCCGATGGCCACGACCCCGAAGAGGAGGAAAAGGTTGCGGTAAAGAGGTCTCATAAATTCTGTTTATAGCATTGCTTCGCAGGCAGCAGACAAACGCTCGTGGCGGCTGCGCATATAGAAGAAGAGGATATTCATTACGGTGATTTCAAATAAGGGATAGATCCACGGTTGTCCGATTAAGACGGATATATATACGACAATGGCGCGTGTATTGAAGGTGAGAATATTGGCGTATTTCATCAGCGGCAGACTGCCCGCGCGGAACGTATCGCGGAGCTGCTGCGGCACGGCACGGCCATATTTTTCATCAAGTTTGGCCTTGAATTGCTGGAAACGCGGCGTCATCTGCTCTTGCGAGTGCGTGTAATTGCCGTAAAAGTAGAGGAACACCATCCACACGCCGTCTTTTTTCCAGGAAAGCGATGCCAATTCTGCGCGCAACTTCTTGAAGCTGTCGAGTTCGCTGCCGCTTTCGCCTTTCAGGAAATAAAGGTGAATGTTGCGGTAATAGTCGGCCAACTGGCACTGCTTGCCGTGGCAGATGAAACCGGCAAAAGAGCACAGCAGCCAAATCCAGATGCCCCAATTCATATCGCAGAACGGCATAGGCTGTCCCTGCAAGCGCAGGCAAATGGCAACGTAAATGCAGAAAAACCAAACGTCGCCGGCAAAACCGTCGAGAATGCGCCCCCAACGGGTCTTCTTGCCCGTCATTCGGGCCAACTGCCCGTCGGCACTGTCGTAGAGATTAGCCCAAACGAGCAAGAGCACGCCTACTGCATTTAACCCAA
>JBJEAH010000074.1:0-14088 GCA_051868815.1 Alloprevotella sp. | reverse complement strand
CCCCAAACAACTCCCATACGCCCCCCTCCCTTACCGCGCCATGCCCCAAGCGAATAATCACCCGAGAAAACGAGAGGAGTCCCTTCTAATCAGAGGGGACTCCTCTTTTCTATTTTCAACGGATACGTTAATGCCTTTGATATTTATAAGAAGTGCGCAAAACTGAGTAGAGGGGAGAAGGAGATAAGAATGAAGCCGTCTGCATTACAGTCACGTTGCAGGCGGCTTCGGTGTAAAACAAATCAAGAAATATATAAAGTGACTGTTTTTTTCTTTTGCTGTGCCGGTATGGTTAGTTGCCAAGTAGGCAACTGAATTATACCACATGGCAACTTACATGCTCGCGGAAGATGCGCAGCGCGTTCTGCTTGCGATCAGCGGAGAGCGGCTCTAAGTTTTCGAGGCGGTAGGGAATGCCGAGTTCCTTGTATTTGAATGTGCCCATCACGTGATAGGGCAAAATCTCCACGCGCTCCACCACTGAATACTGCGCCACGTGGGCGGCAAGGGCGTGCAGCCGCTCGTCGTCATCGGTATAGCCCGGCACCACCACGTGCCTAATCCACGTGGGCTTGCCTATGGATTGGAGGTAGTCGAGCATGGCTTGGTTGTTGGTGCGGGGTGCGCCCACGTAGGTCTTGTGCAGCGCGTCGTCGAGCGTCTTGATGTCGAGCAGCACGAGGTCGGTTTCTTTGAGCGCGGCCTTGACCTGCTCGTTGAAGACCGCACCGGAGGTGTCGAGCGCGGTGTGGAAGCCGCTCTGGCGGCACAGGCGGAAGAACTCGGCGAGAAACTCTGCCTGCATCAGCGGCTCGCCGCCGGTACACGTCACGCCGCCGCTGCGGATAAAGTTCTTGTATTTCTTCACCTCCGCAAGCAACTCTTCGGGCGTCAGTTCATACTGGACGGGGCGATTGATGTTCCACGTGTCGGGATTGTGGCAAAAGGCACAACGCAAAGGACAGCCCTGGAAAAAGGCTACAAACCTAATTCCGGGGCCGTCCACTGTGCCAAAGGATTCGATGCTGTGCAGTCGTCCTTTCATAAAGATATTTTTAGTAAACGAGTTGACGAGTATACAAGTAAACGAGTAAACCCGTTTACCCCATTTACAACGAGTGGTTAATCGTGCGCGAAATCACGTCGAGTTGCTGCTCGCGGGTGAGCTTCACGAAGTTCACGGCGTAGCCGCTGACGCGGATGGTGAGCTGCGGATATTTCTCGGGGTGCTCCATGGCGTCGACGAGCAGCTCGCGGTCGAATACGTTCACGTTGAGGTGGTGTCCGCCGTCGGGCGTGAAGTAGCCGTCCATCAGTCCTACGAGGTTATCAATCTGCACTTGGTTTTCCTTGCCGAGCGTAGCGGGCGAGATGGCGAAGGTGTAGGAGATGCCGTCGTGGCTGTGCTGGAAGGGCAGCTTGGCCACAGAGGCGAGGGCGGCAACGGCACCCTTCACGTCGCGGCCGTTCATGGGGTTGGCACCCGGTGCGAAAGGTACGCCCTTGGAGCGGCCGTCGGGCGTTGCGCCCGTGTGCTTGCCGTACACCACGTTCGAGGTAATCGTGAGGAGCGACTGCGTGGGAATGGCGTGGCGATAGGTCTCGTGCTGGCGCATATATTCCATAAACTTCTCGGTCACCATCACGGCAAGCTCGTCGGTGCGCTCGTCGTTGTTGCCGAAGGGCAGGCTGGGCGTGCCCACCTGCTCGAAGCCTACGGCGATGCCGCGCTCGTCGCGGATAACGCGCACCTTGCCATACTTCACGGCGGCCAGCGAGTCGGCCACGATGGAGAGGCCGGCGATACCCGTGGCGCGGGTGCGGATCACGTCGCCGTCGATAAGTGCCATCTGGTATGCCTCGTAGTCGTACTTGTCGTGCATGTAGTGGATAATCTTGAGCGCATTGACGTAGGTCTTGGCCAACCAGCGCATCATGTTCTCAAACTTATACATCAGCACGTCGTAGTCGAGATATTCGTCCTTGATGGGTGCGAAGTCGGGGCCAACCTGCTCGCCGCTCATTTCGTCGCGGCCGCCGTTGATGGCATAGAGCAAGCACTTGGCGAGGTTGGCGCGTGCGCCGAAGAACTGCATCTGCTTGCCGATCTTCATCGGGCTCACGCAGCAGGCGATGCCGTAGTCGTCGCCGTAGTCGGGACGCATGAGGTCGTCGTTCTCGTATTGGATGGCCGAGGTCTTGATAGACATCTTGGCGCAATATTTCTTCCAGCTTTCCGGCAATGCCTGTGCCCATAGCACGGTGAGGTTGGGCTCGGGAGCCGGGCCGAGGTTGTCGAGCGAGTGGAGGAAGCGGAAGGAGGTCTTCGTCACCATCGTGCGGCCGTCAACGCCCATACCGCCGATGCTTTCCGTCACCCACACGGGGTCGCCGGAGAAGAGGTCGTTGTATTCCGGCGTGCGGAGGAAGCGCACGATGCGCAGCTTGATGATGAGCTGGTCGATGAGTTCCTGAGCCTCTTCTTCGGTGAGCTTGCCTTCCTTGATGTCCTTTTCAATGAAGATATCGAGGAAGGTGCTGACGCGACCGATGGACATGGCTGCGCCGTCCTGGTCCTTCACTGCGCCGAGGTAGCCGAAGTAAACGAACTGCACTGCCTCGCGGGCATCGCGTGCCGGACGGGTCACGTCGAAGCCATAGTTGGCGCACATCTTCACAAAGCTCTTCAAGGCTGCGATCTGCTCGGAGGTTTCTTCGCGCTTCTGGATGCACTCTTCGGTCATTTCCTGAATGTCGAGGCGGTCGAGGAAGCGCTTGCGCTCTTCGATGAGGTTGTCCACGCCGTAGAGGGCGATGCGGCGGTAGTCGCCGATGATGCGGCCGCGGCCGTAGGCATCGGGCAGACCCGTGATGATGTGTGCGTGGCGGGCGGCGCGAATGTCCTTGTTGTAGGCAGAGAACACGCCGTCGTTGTGCGTCTTGCGGTATCTCGTATAGATTTCCTTCGTAGCGGGGTCAAGCTCGTAGCCGTAGGCTTTGAGTGCGCTCTCCACCATGCGGATGCCGCCTTTGGGGAAGATGCCGCGCTTGAGGGGTGCGTCGGTTTGCAGGCCCACGATTACTTCGTTGTCCTTGTCGATGTAGCCTGCGCCGTAAGTATCGATGGATTGCGGGAGCTTTTGTTCTGCGTCATATACGCCTTTCTCGCGTTCCACCTTGAACATTTCCGTAAGTTTGTTCCAAAGAGCCGTTGTCTTTGCCGTGGGTCCTGCGAGGAATGATTCATCTCCGGTGTAAGGGGTGTAATTGTGCTGGATAAAGTCGCGCACATTGATTTCGCGTTTCCAGGTGTAGCCTTCAAAACCTTCGATGTGATTTGATAATTTCATAAGAATACTGTGGTGTATATGGTTAATAAAATAAAGATGCAACGCTTTGCATTCCCTCCACAAATACGCCCCGCGCGGAAAAGACAAAAAAGCAAAAAACATGGTTGCTTGCGAGGCTCCTTTGTTTTGGACTGCAAAGTTCCGAAAAAAAAACTAATTATCACAGAAAAACGGCCATTATCGTATAAGAAACATAAAAGTTTTGGCTAAAAATGCCAAAAGGGTAGGGTAGAGCGGGGCGGTGTTGCTGTGAAAACGCCAAAATAGGCTTTGCTTATAAGAAAAAGATTGATTTTGTCGCGCTAATATATCAAAAGTTCGTATCTTTGCCGCGTTGCCTTACTTTTTGTAAGGCATATAATTTTTTCGCGCACGCGTATATATAATATATTGTGTAGTTCGACCTCAACCAAATATATTCACATAAAACACAAAAAGTAATTCTTATGAAGAAATTTCTACTTCTTTTCTGTCTGCTCGTTGCAACGGCGGGCGGAATACGCGCACAGTACACTGCGGGAACGGCTTTGCCCGTGCAGAAAGGCGCGAACACTGTGGCCAGCCAGGCTTCCAACACCGATGCCAATGTCTATTATGCCTACACGGCATCTGCCACTCAGGACGAATTGCTGGAAATCCGTTCTGAGAAGCCCTACACCGTGACCTTCTCCGTCGACGGCACGTCGGGCACAAAGTTCCAGTCCGTGCGCAGCGAGGGCGGACGCTCCAACTGCGTGGCTGTGAACAAGGGACAATCGGTCATCATTCAGCTCAACGCCTATAAGGTGAGCGAGTTCAACTTCACTTTCGCTACCTATGCCGCCGACAACACTGCCGGCTATAGCTGCGCCGCGCCAGTTGCCCTCTCGGAAACCGCCCCAGCATGGTTGCCCACCAACGGTGACCTCTATATGGAATACACCGCAACGAAAAGCGGCACGCTCACTCTCATCGTGGCACAGTCTACCTCAAACCTCTCCGTAAAAGAAGGCTGCGAGGGCACGGAAACCAAACTCTCCATCGGTTCAGACGATTGGTATAACGCTAAGGCCAACTTCGCCGTAACGGCAGGCAAAACCTATATCCTCCATGGTTCGACCTACTCCAACGCCGTGGCTTATTGCTCTCTCGAGCAGAAAGAAGAAGGCGTGAGTTGCGAAGCTCCCTTCATGGGTAAGGAGACTGGCAACGTGCTGCCCGCCGCCGCCGGCGTTTATTGGTACAGCTACGCGCCCTTGAAGACGGGCTTCGTGAGCATTCCCAAGCCCGAAACCGTGGCAGGCGACACTGTGCGCGTACTGAAAAACTGCACCACTTCGACCGCCTACGCCCAGGCCAACGACCGCCTCGGCATTCGCTTCCGCGTTGAGGCCAACGAACCGTATCTTATCAAGATTTCCAAGAAAAACGCTACCGCCGCCGATGAAACCTTCGACCTCGTGAATGCCGAGCCGCAAGCAGGCGACTCCCGCGACCTTCCCCTCGAAATCACGGCCAGCGACTACACTACGCCCGCACTCGACGGCACGTACTATTATCTCCTTATTGCGCCCGCCACGCAAAGCAGTTTCGTGAAAGTGGCCTGCACGCAGGCACTCCCCGGCGGCTCGCAAATGCAGCTTACCAACTACGCCACAAGCGCAATCCTCAGCACCTCCTCCTCGCTCGTGACCACGCAGGCCGCTCCCGGCGAGCAGTTTATCCTGAAATGGACTTGCAGCGAAGGCGTGAACAACATTCCCTTCACCGTATCCTTTGAAACCATCAAGGAGGGCGACCTCATCACCAACCCCATCGCCGCGACGCTCGGCGGCAACAAGGTGTACGCCGGCCTCGACACGCGCTATTATTCCTATACCGCCACGAAGTCGGGCTTCCTGAAAATCACGCCCTCCGATGCCAACGTGCTTATTGATTTCTACGGCACGCAGGAAGAGACCGCCAAACTCCCCACCTACCGCACCGCAGGCACTAACAACGTGCGCCTCGAAGTGTACAAGGGTCAGACGCGCTACATCAAGGTATCGGGCGTAAGCACTGACTGCACCTTCGAACTCGCCGAAGAAGACTATGCCGACGGCGAAAGCTGCGAAATGGCATTTGCCGTGGCAGAACCTACTGTTATAGTGCCTGCAACGGTTGGCCACCACTTCTATGCTTACACCGCAGAGAAGGAAGGCTTGCTCACAATCAGTTCCAACAATTTCCCCTACGTATACGACAGCGACCTCATTTGCTACAGCACCATCTACGTCAAGCAGGGCACTTGCACCTCTGGCGAGATGAAAGATATCCATAGCACCACCGGTGAGCAGGCTATCTTTAAGGGCGTTTATCATGTGAAGGCAGGCGACACCTTCATCGTTGACGCTTTCTCCGTAACCCAGCAGGAAGGTGCAGGCATCAGCTTCGAACTGCGCGACTACCTTGAAGGCGAAGATGCCAGCACGGCCATCGAAATCGGCGAGGGCATACTCACCCTCAAGAAGGCTTCGCCCACCATCCCCTTGTGGTACGTCGCCGACTTGACCCCCGGTCTGTTCACGTTCTCTACCGAAAATGCCAAGAACTACTTTGTAGGTGCGCTCTACGCTTCGGGTAGCTACGAAGAGCCGCTCAAAGCCAGCATCTACTCTCCGACGGCCGACGGCACAGACGGTAAATATGTGATCCAGCATCAGATTGAAGCTGCTGGCAAATATTACGTCAAGCTCACGCAGGCCAACGAAGGCGACCAAGTGCGCGTGACCGGCACATTCGCCACCTCTGGTATCAATGCTTTGAAGAATGTTGCCGCAGGCCTCTCGCTCAACGGCCGCACGCTGCGTACGGCTTCTGCCGCTACCGTGTACGACCTCACGGGTAAGGCCGTAGGCCGCACCGCTGCCGCCGGCACGCTCACTGTGGAGCAGGGCGTTTATGTGGTGAAGACCGCAGAAGGCACGAGCAAGATAGTTGTAAGATAAGTTTTATAAGATACCTCCGGGGCGGGCGGCAAAGATCTTTGTCGCCCGCCCTTTTTGTTTGGCCGCAATGTAGTTTCGCTGCATTGCGGACTTGCGTCAATTGGTCGGCTGGCCGGGCAGGAAGGCTATTGTTCCCTATATAAGCGCCATTTTCATAGCAGGGCGCATCTTCTGTCTTACGTGACAATCCTCACGCTCTGCGCAGACAGTTTTCCTGTCATATATGACAAATTTCCCTTTCTGCCTAATATTTTTTTCTATCCCATAAGATAGTTTTTGTTACAAAGTTTGTAACATGTATTACAAAGTTTGTAACACGTATTACAAAGTTTGTAATATGCGTTACAAAGTTTGTAACAAAAAAATCAGAGAGAAAATGAAAAATGTCTGGCAGAGGGGCAAAAAGGTATTATGTGAGAGGAAAAACTGTCTGCGCAGAGCGTGAAGTTTTTCTTGTAAGATTGCTGACATTTGCTGATAGGATAGTGAGGGACATATCGGGAGAAAGAATTTTTCTGAATGAATTCGGGAGCGCAACGCGGCGAAAGGCGATGAAGAAAACATGATAAATCTTAAACATTGCTGCAAGGCCGTTTTTTATCCTATAAGAAAATGCACCCGTGCCAAAAATTACGTAATTTTGCCATGCAAAAAATAACCACACAATATTATACATATGGTCAAGATTACCAAAGAAGCAGCCCTGCTCTACCACTCGCAAGGCAAGCCGGGCAAGATTGAAGTGGTGCCCACCAAGCCCTATCGCACCCAAACCGACCTTTCGCTCGCATACTCTCCCGGCGTGGCAGAGCCGTGCCTCGAAATTCAGAAAAACCCGCACAATGCCTACAAATACACCAACAAGGGCAACCTCGTGGCGGTGATTTCCAACGGCACAGCCGTGCTCGGTCTCGGCGATATCGGCGCGGTGAGCGGCAAGCCCGTGATGGAGGGCAAGAGCCTGCTCTTCAAGATATATGCCGGCGTTGATGCCTTCGACATCGAGGTTAACGAGAAAGACCCCGAGAAGTTTATCGCCGCCGTGAAAGCCATCGCACCGACCTTCGGCGGCATTAACCTCGAGGACATCAAAGCCCCCGAATGCTTCGAGATTGAACGCCGCCTGAAAGAGGAACTCGACATCCCCGTGATGCACGACGACCAGCACGGCACTGCCATTATCTCCGCCGCCGGCCTGATCAACGCGCTCGACGTGGCAGGCAAGAAAATCGAGGACGCGCGCATCGTGGTGAACGGCGCGGGCGCAGCCGCCATTTCGTGCACGAGGCTCTACGTGGCGTTTGGCGCAAGGCGCGAGAACATCGTGATGCTCGACTCTAAGGGCGTCATCACCGCCGACCGCGAGAACCTCAACGAGCAGAAGCGCGAGTTTGCCACCACGCGCACCGACATTCACACGCTGGCAGAGGCAGTAGAGGGTGCGGACGTGTTTGTAGGCCTCTCGAAAGGCAATGTGCTCACCAAAGACATGGTGCGCTCCATGGCGAACAACCCGATCATCTTCGCCCTCGCCAATCCCGTGCCCGAGATTTCCTACGAAGATGCCATGGAGGCCCGTCCCGACGTGCTGATGAGTACGGGACGCACGGACTATCCCAATCAGATCAACAACGTTATCGGTTTCCCCTATATCTTCCGAGGTGCGCTCGACACGGCCGCCACGGCGATTAACGAGGAAATGAAGATGGCGGCCGCACGCGCCATAGCCGACCTTGCCCGCCGCCCCGTGCCCGACATCGTGAACCGCGCCTACCACGTGCGCAACTTCACCTTCGGCCCCGACTATTTCATTCCGAAACCCGTAGACCCGCGCCTCATCACGGAGGTTTCTATGGCCGTGGCACGCGCCGCAATGGAAAGCGGCGTGGCACGCCAGCCCATCGAGGACTGGAAAGCCTACCGCCAGCACCTGCGCGAACTGATGGGACAGGAAAGCAAGTTCACGCAAAACCTCTACGACACGGCACGCATGAACCCCAAGCGCGTGGTTTTTGCCGAAGGCACCCACCCCACGATGCTCGAGGCTGCCGTGAAAGCCAAGGCGGAAGGCATCTGCCACCCCGTGCTCCTCGGCAATGAAGACCAGATTCACCGCATGGCAGAGGAGATGGATCTCAAGCTCGACGACATCGAAATCCTCAACCTGCGCAACGACGACCAGGCAGACCGCCGCCGCCGTTACGCCCAAATACTCGCAAAAAAGATGCAGCGCAAGGGTTACACCCTGCAGGAAGCCATCGACAAGATGTACGAGCGAAACTATTTCGGCATGATGATGGTGGAGACGGGCGAAGCAGACGCCTTCATCACCGGCCTTTACACGAAATATTCCAATACGATTAAGGTGGCCAATGAGGTAATCGGCATACGCGAGGGCTATAACCACTTTGCCACGATGCACCTCGTAAATTCCAAGAAAGGCATCTACTTCATCGCCGACACGCTCATCAACCGCCACCCCAACGAGGAAGCGTTGGAGGACATCGCCCGCCTTGCCGCCTCGACCGTGCGCTTCTTCAACCGCACGCCGGTAGTGGCCATGCTGTCGTACTCCAACTTCGGCACCGACACGGAAGGCAGCGCCGCCAAGGTGCAGCACGTCATCGAGCGCATGCACCGCAACTACCCCGACCTGGCCATCGACGGCGAGATGCAGGTGAACTTTGCGCTCAACAAGGAACTGCGCGACGAGAAATATCCCTTTACGCGCCTGAAAGGTTTGGACGTTAACACGCTTATCTTCCCCAACCTCACGGCTGCCAACGCGTCGTACAAGATGATCAAGCAAATGTCGGAGGAAGGCGAGGTGGTAGGCCCAATCCAAATGGGACTTAACAAGCCCATACACTTCACCGACTTTGAAAGCTCCGTGCGCGACATCGTGAACATCACCGCCGTGGCCGTCATCGATGCCGTGGTGCAGGAAAAACTGAAAAGTTTGGGAAAGTAAAGGCTTGCCGGAAACAATAAGACGTTAGCCTTCAAGGCAAGCAATTGTCGGTTGCAACCGACAGAAATCACATAAATTTGTCGGTCAGAACCGACAAATTCTTCTAAAAATGTCGGTTGCAACCGACATTTTTTTTGTTTGTTAGGGCAGAAATTCGGAACTTTGCAGGCAGAAAAGCATAAAAAGCCTTATGGAAAAGCTGTTTGAAAAGAAGGATCAACTGCTCCGCCTCACCTCTATGAATATCGTTCGGGAGGCAATGAACACCATCAATTGGGACGCACAGCTGATTTGCCTGCGCGGTGCGCGGGGCGTGGGCAAGACGACGCTGATGCTGCAATACATCAAGAGCCACTACCGCCCGATGAGCAACGAAGTGCTCTACGTGAGCCTCGATGCCGTGTATTTCAGCACGCATACCCTCATAGACTTGGCCGACCGCTTCTACAAGAACGGCGGCAAGCACCTCTTTGTCGATGAGGTGCACAAATATAATTCGTGGAGCAGAGAAATCAAGGAGATTTACGACACCTATCCCGATATGCGCGTGGTGATCAGCGGTTCATCGCTGCTGAATATCCTCGGCGGCGATGCCGACCTTTCGCGGCGGTGCATTCCCTACGAACTTCACGGTCTGTCGTTCAGGGAATACCTGCATTTTTTTCACAATATCCAAATCCAGCCTCGGACTTTGCAGGACATCCTTGGGCATCCCGAAGAAATTTGCTCGGAAGTGCTCGACAAGTGCCACCCGTTGCCGCTTTTCAAGGATTATCTGCAACACGGATATTTCCCTTTTTATCTGAAAAGCAAGGAAAACTATGCCACGCTCATCGAGCAGGTGGTTAATTACGTCATCGAAACGGAACTGCCGCAGTGCTATAACGTAGACATGGCCATGGTAAGGAAGATAAAGGCACTGATGAGCATTGTGAGCAGCAGTGTTCCCTACGAAGTCGATGCCACGAAGCTGAGCGGCGTGATCGGCGTGCACCGCACGACGGTGGTGAACTATCTCTACATGCTCGACAAGGCAAAGCTCATCAACATGCTTTTTGCAGAGGCCAAGACCATCAAGAAGCTGCAGAAGCCCGACAAGATTTATATCGAAAATCCCAATATGCTCTACGCCTTAGCCGAAGGCAATGTGGAAATAGGCACGGCTCGCGAAACATTTTGTATCAATCAGCTGCGCGTGCACCATAATGTGGAATACAGCAAAAAGCAGGGCGACTTCCGTGTGGACGGCAAATATACTTTTGAAATCGGTGGACAGAGCAAGGGCTTCGACCAAGTGGCGGGCGTGCCCGATTCGTACGTCCTTGCCGACGACATCGAAACGCCTTTCGGGCGCAAGCTGCCGCTTTGGACAATAGGATTTTTATATTAGAGGAAACATTTTTTTGTTTTTACGCTAACATAATAGCGACAAATGCGTATTTTTGCGCAGGAAATCGCATTGTTTATATTTTCGCACAACGGAATGAACAGATTCTTACGAAATTCTATACTGGGTCTAAGCATTGCCCTGCTCTTTCCTTTCACTCTTCAATCCAAACCCAAGGATTGCCTGATTTTGCATTTGAAATCTGGCAGTTGCATGATTTTCCCTTTGAAAGACTTGCCCCGCATCACGGTGGACAACGATTTCTTCACAATCTCTTCCAAAGTTTTCGATATAGAAAATGTAAGCAAATACACTTTTGGGGACTCAGAGGCAACCGGCATTGATGAGCTTAAAGCCTTGTCGCCGGATGGTTTTTCGATGGACGAAGCCGGGCGCGTATGGCTCGCCTCTGCTTCTGATGACACAGATGTTAAGGTGTACAACATATTGAGGACAAACAGTGCTTCGTGCCTGTCTCAAAAACTTCGTCAGGCGTATGCCTTGATTTTTCTCTTCTGCCAGCCGGCACCTATCTCATAGCCGCCGGTTCTGAAACTTTGAAACTCACTAAGAAATGAAAGGAATAGTCAGCCTTGCCTTCTTCTTTGCATCCTTCTGCTTTTGTCTGGCTCAAAGTCAGCCGAAGCAAATGCTGGTGTTCCGCAGTTCGGGCAAAGTAAACTTGTTCTATACTTCTGAGCTGGACAGTATCGTTACGTCCGGCTACGATGCAGGCAATGTCTTTCATGAAGAAACGGTTTTCCAGCGTTTCTACACGCCCGATACGTGCCTCGTAATTCCTGTGGCGGAGATTGACAGCGTTGCTGTCGGCAGCAGAAATGTAGTAGAAGCAAAACCCGGCGTGCGCTTTCTTACCGCAGCCGATAGTGCGTGGATTACTGGTTACAGCGGCACGCAGATAACCTATAATCTCTCCACACCGGGCGATTACCTTCCCAAAGTTGGGGAAAAACTGTTTTACGGAAAGACTGACCATCTGTTTCCCATTGGTCTCATAGCCGAAGTGACAGATGTGAATCGCCAGGCAAACGGCTATATTGCCGATGTTAAGGATGTGGAGCTTTCCGATGTCTTTTCCCGCTTGTTCTATGCAGATTCTATCGGAGCGCATGACGCCTTGCGGCAACAGGTAAAGGCGCAGGGCGCACCGCCATACTCGGAAATTTTCAGCCAGCAAGTTGATTTGGACTTACCGCTTGCCGACAACTTCAACATTCGCGGCACCGACAAATTTCGCATTGCGGGCAAGGTCGTTGCCAATCCTTTGGCCGACTACTACCACATAGAGGGACAGATTTACAATAACTTTGATTTTCAAATAACCGGCCGCAGCGACGACAGCGGCCTATTAGAGGTTGAGCGCGACTTGATAACCGTTCCCCTCGGTGTCTACGCCTTAGTTTTTATGCCGAGTTTCTCGCTCGGGGGCTTTGCCTCCTTTGAGGGGGAAATGTCATCTAATTTGCGTTTGCAGCGCAACACGGTCACGCAATTCAATTTCACGCGCAACAAAGGCGTGGTCGAGGATTTGTCACTCTCGCAGCCAAGCGGCACAAACGGCGAGACTTCTTCCCAACTGGATCTGACGCTCAGAGGCGAACTGATGGCAGGAGCCCAAGGTGCTTTATCCTTAAATATATTGAGGAAACTGGATATTGCAAAATTGCGCTTGCGTGCCGGCATCTCTCTTTCAGGCGAATTAGGCTTGGGGCTGCTTACATCGTTGCGCGATTATGCCCCGGAGGCTTACGGAAAGGCCATTTTGAACTCTGCCATAAAATTTAGGCTCGAAGCCTTGGGGTACACCCGCAATCCGCTTGCGTGGGGCGAGGAACAAGAACATCTTTTGAGCAGACTCGACTACACGATGGCAAAAAATAGTTTTGACCTCTTTCCCCGATATTTCCAGTCTAAGGCCGTAGCAGTGCGCTCGGCGAAATCGCCTGCTGTTTCTTCGGCCACAAAGACAGACAATGATATTCTCCATTCGGTAGAGACGGGGTTCGAACTTGTTGATAGCAAGAATGAGGTTATTGATAGCGTATTTGTCGGCACTGTTCAAGTGGACACAAATCAACCGCAGGGTTTTGCTGCCGAACTGCCCGTCGCTGCCGATTTTGATTTTAGCGGCAACCTGCTGCGTCCTGTATTTCACTATGCCGGCCATACTGTTGCCGGTCCGTCGGTCAATATCAGCGACGGGGCGCACTTCCAGCCTTTTGTTTTTGCCATGACTAACGGACCGGTCAATATGGTGAGCGGCATACCTTTCTCGGGAGAGGCCAGAAACGACAGCACGCTCTTTATCGCAGGTCCTTATCTACCAATTCCTGTGCCCGATTCTGTATTTGCCGACAGCGGCATTGACCTTGTGCCGGGCAACTATATTGGTAGCAGCCAAAAGGAACTGCTTATCGGCACATGGACGGGTAGGGATGCGGACGGCAATGAGGTGGCATATACTTTCCGGGAAGATTTCACGGCCAGCGTACAGCGTGCATCAGAAAACTTTTCTGCCACTTATTGCATCAACGAACCGCAGACTGGCGATATTGCCATAGACCTTGACAACGGAAACGAAAGTATTGTTTTCACCGTGATAGAACTGGGAAATGCGCAAATGCGCGTCCGCTACAAAAACTACAATCAACCCATTACCCTTAACAAGCAACCCTTATGAACAAGAAATCTTTGCTCCTTTTAATGCTTTTCACGCTTTGTTCTGCATTCACGGCAGTGGCGCAAATAGGTTATCAAGTGGCACTGCTCAACACTGCCACGGGAAAGCCGAGAGCAGGCGAGACGGTAAATGCCACCGTTACCCTTACGAACAAAGAGAGCACCGTCATCTATACCGGCACGCAAAAGGCGACGACAAACGACTTTGGCATCCTTTCGCTAACAATCGGCGATGCCGACACGTTTAAGAATGTAGATTGGAGCAAACTGCCTCTTTACATCTCGGTTTCTGTCGATGGCTTGTTGATTGGCAAAAGCCAAGTGTTGAGCGTGCCCGTTGCTGAAACGGCTAAGTCTGTGGCTCCGGCTTTTGACTTAAATGATTTGCTGGGGACATGGGAGTGGTCACAAGATTCCGACGGCGGTCTTGTTATGGAGCCTGTTCATGAAATAAATAAAATAGTATTTAGCAATGATGGTTCATATCAATATTTACAAACTGGGAACGGAAATTTATGGGCTTCACATGATGGGAAATACTTTGTTATGGGTAACTCTGTTTTCCTTACTGATGTTAATGTGTCGCGTATACCCCACATAATTTATATCAAAGATCATAAGGTGTATGGAATGGGTAATTATGTCCACAAAAGATAATATATAATTAGGGATATTCAGTTAATGGCTAATTGATTATTTGCCAGAGTCATAGAT
>JBJEAH010000073.1:0-2603 GCA_051868815.1 Alloprevotella sp. | reverse complement strand
CAGGCGTATATGCATGCCGTCCACGTCGGCATCGGTCGCCACGATGACCTTGTTGTAGCGCAGCCCGTCCAGCCCGTCCTCGATGTTGAGCGCGGCTTGCAGGAGGTTGAACTCCTCGTTTTCGTAGACCACCTTTTTCGTCAGCCCAAAGCAGTTGAGTGGCTTTCCGCGCAGCGAGAACACGGCCTGCGTGCCCACGTCGCGGCTTTTGGTGATGGAGCCGCTGGCAGAGTCGCCCTCGGTGATGAAGATGGCGGAGTCGAGGCGCGGGTCGCGCTCGTCTTCTTCCTCTTCCCCGCCCTTGCGCCTGGACTTCGGCGCGGGGTCGTTGAGGTGGATGCGGCAGTCGCGCAGCTTGCGGTTGTGGAGGTTGGCCTTCTTGGCGCGCTCGCGGGCCAGTTTCGTTACGCCGGCAATGGCCTTGCGCTCCGATTCGCTTTCCTGTATCTTCTGGCGGATCACTTCTGCCACGTCGAGGTGCTTGTGGAGGAAGTTGTCCACGTTTTCCTTGATGAAATCGCCCACAAACTTATTCACGCTCACGCCCGAGAGGGGGAAGGGGTTGCCGTTGCGGTCCTTGTCGGGCGCCATGGTGAGCGAGCCGAGCTTGATTTTCGTCTGGCTCTCAAACATCGGCTCTATCACGCGTATGGCGATTGCCGCCACGAGGCCGTTGCGCACGTCCTGCACGTCGAAGTTCTTGTCGAAATATTCCTTGATGGTGCGGGCGATGTGCTCCTTGAAGGCGCTTTGGTGCGTGCCGCCCTGCGTGGTGTGCTGCCCGTTCACGAACGAGTAGTACTCCTCGCCATACTGCGCCGTGTGGGTAAAGGCGATGTCGATGCCCTCGCCTTTGAGGTGCACGATGGGGTAAAGCCCCGGGGCGGTCATGTTGTCGGAGAGGAGGTCTTCGAGGCCGTTGCGGCTGATGATGCGGCGGCCGTTGTGGTAGATGGCGAGCCCCGTGTTGAGGTAGGTGTAGTTGCGGAGCATCGTCTGCACAAACTCTCCCCGGAAGCGGAAATCGCCGAAGAGTTCCGTGTCGGGCTCGAAATAGATGTACGTGCCGTTTTCCTCCTCCGTGTCTTCGTAGACGTCGCTCACGAGCACGCCGCGCTCAAAGGTGGCTTCGTGCATCTTGCCGTCGCGGTGGGAGCGGGCGATGAACTTGCGGCTCAGGGCGTTCACGGCTTTCAGTCCCACGCCGTTCAGGCCTACGCTGGCGGTGAACACGGAAGTGTCGTACTTCGCGCCGGTGTTGAGTTTCGACACGGCGTCCACGAGGCTGCCCAAGGGAATGCCGCGCCCGTAGTCGCGGATCGAGGCCGACTTGCTCTCCTCCACGTTCACCTCGATGCGCTTGCCGAAGCCTTCGTTGAACTCGTCGATGCTGTTGTCGATGCTTTCTTTCAGGAGCACGTAGATACCGTCTTCGGCATGCGAGCCGTCGCCGAGCCGCCCGATGTACATGCCGGGGCGGGTGCGGATGTGGTCGGTATCTTCAAGATGCCTGATTTTGCTTTCGTCGTAAATTACGGGAGTTGGCATGGGAGTTTTTGAATGAATTAACTGCGAAATGTGTTTTCCACGAAATAACGTTTTATATGTCTTTCCGATAGCACCTTCTGCGCTTGTGCTGTTCGGTCTTGAAATATTGCCATTGGCTCTGCACCTTGTCGTTCTGCTCCAATTCCGGGTTGCTCTCGGCGTAGACGAAGCCGAGTTGCCTGTAAACGGGGATGAGATCGGTGAAGAGCAGGGCGTTCACGCCCTTGCCCTGATAGTCGGGGCGCACCGCCACGAGCAGCAGGTCGAGCGCTTCGGGGCGTTTCCAGAAGAGGGCTTTCAGCAAATGCCACCAGCCGAAAGGCAGCAGCTTGCCCTTCGCCTTTTGCAGGGCTTTCGAGAGCGAAGGCATCGAGATGCCCACCGCCACCAACTCGCCACCGGCGTTCTCCACGAGCGTCACCATGCGCAGGTCGAGCACCGGGACGTACATCTTCACATAAGCGTCGATTTGCTTCTGCGTCATGCGCGAAAAGCCGAAGAGCGGCTCGTAGGCATCGTTGATCAGTTCGAAAATCTTGTGTGTGATGCCCGAGGTGAGTGCTTCGTATTTACTCTTGATCTTGCGAATGCGCAGGCCGAACTTCTGGGAAACGATGCTGGCGATGCGCCGGTGCTTTTCGGGTATGCCTTCCGGGATATAGATTTTCATCTCCACCCAGTCGGCCGCCTTTTCGAAGCCGAGGCGCTCGATGTGCTTAGGATAATAGGGATAATTGTAAATCGTGGCCATCGTGGAGAGCTGGTCGAAGCCCTCGATGAGCGTGCCCTCGGCGTCCATGTCGGTAAAGCCGAGCGGGCCGGCAATCTCCGTCATGCCGCGCTCGCGGCCCCACGCTACGACCGTGTCAATAAGTGCGCTGCTCACGCTTTCGTCGTCGATGAAGTCAATCCAGCCGAAGCGCACCTGCTTCTTGCCCCACCGCTCGTTGGCGCGGCGGTTGATGATCGCCGCCACGCGCCCCACTACCTTACCGCCTTTGAGGGCGAGGAAATAGTCTGCCTCGCAAAACTCGAACGCCGCGTTCTTTTTCGGC
>JBJEAH010000072.1:0-14140 GCA_051868815.1 Alloprevotella sp. | reverse complement strand
GCGCCGCGCCGCGCTCTTCCTGCTTGCAAGGCAAATTTAGCGATTTATCCCCGTTCCGCCAAATCTAAAAAAGTGTTGTGAAGAGTTTTGTTTTTTTACATAGTGGACAAAATCCTCCTTCATTTTATTTAGGACATTATTGGCTGCGGCTCGGAAAAGCAAAGAAATAGCCTAAAATAAAAGCCTGTGGCTTTTCATTTTCCGCTTTTTTCTTTGCTCTTCGCTCGCCTTGCACTAATTTTGCAGGCTGAAACATAAAACATTAGATAAAAATGAGTTTACAATGCGGCATCGTGGGACTGCCCAACGTGGGTAAGTCCACCTTGTTCAACTGCCTGAGCAACGCCAAGGCGCAATCGGCCAACTTCCCTTTTTGCACCATTGAACCCAACGTGGGCGTGATTACCGTGCCCGACGAACGGCTCTCGAAACTCGCCGAACTGGTACACCCGGGGCGCATCGTGCCGACCACCGTGGAAATCGTAGACATCGCAGGTCTCGTGAAAGGCGCATCGAAGGGCGAAGGCCTCGGCAACCAATTCCTCGGAAATATCCGCGAAACGGACGCCATTATCCATGTGCTGCGCTGCTTCGACGACGACAACGTGGTGCATGTGGACGGCAGCGTGGATCCCGTGCGCGACAAGGAAATCATTGACACGGAGCTTCAGCTGAAAGACCTCGAAACCATCGAAAACCGCCTGCGCAAGGTGGAGAAAATAGCCCAAGTGGGCGGCGACAAGAACGCAAAGCTGGAATACGACGTGCTGTGCGCCTACCGCGAAGCCCTGCTGCAAGGCAAGTCGGCCCGCACCGTGCAATTTGAAAGCAAAGACGAGGAGAAAGCCGCACGCGGACTGTTTCTGCTCACCTCAAAGCCGGTGCTCTATGTGTGCAACGTGGACGAGGCTTCCGCCAAGGAGGGCAACAAGTATGTCGAGGCCGTGAAGAAGACCGTGGCAGAGGAAAACGCCGAGGTGCTCGTGCTGGCTGCCCAGACCGAAGCCGACATCGCCGAACTCGAAAGTTACGAGGAGCGGCAAATGTTTCTCGAAGACGTGGGCTTGGAAGAAAGCGGTTGCAACCGCCTCATCAAGGCTGCCTACAAGATGCTTGAACTCGAAACCTTCATCACCGCCGGCGAAATGGAGGTGAAGGCATGGACCTACCGCAAGGGCTGGAAAGCCCCGCAGTGCGCCGGCGTGATCCACACTGATTTTGAAAAGGGATTTATCCGCGCAGAGGTCATCAAATATGACGACTATATTAAATATGGCTCGGAAGCCGCCGTGCGCGATGCCGGCTTGCTGCACGTGGAAGGCAAGGAATATGTGGTGCAGGACGGCGACATCATGCACTTCCGCTTTAATGTTTAAGCCTTGCTTATTCATTTACTCGCCTACTTGCTTACTCGTCAACTTGTCTGCTTGTTTACTATAAAACAAAAGTCTCATGATTTATTGGAATCCCGATGAGGTGGCCCTTACCTTAGGGCCGCTGACTTTCCGTTGGTATGCCGTGTGCTGGTGCATCGGTTTGGCTTTGGCATATCTCTTGGCGCAATGGCTTTATAAAAAACAGAATATACCTCAGGAAAAGTTTGAACCCCTCTTTTTCTATGTGTTCGTAGGCACGCTCCTGGGTGCGCGCCTCGGTCACTGCCTGTTTTACGAGCCGGGCTACTTTCTCTCTCACCCCATCGAGATGTTCCTCCCCATCAGGCAGGACGCCGCGGGCGGCTGGCACTTCACCGGCTACGCCGGCCTTGCCTCCCACGGCGGCACAATTGGCATTATAATTGCCCTATGGCTATACGTGCGGCGCACGGGCGTAAATATCATGCGCGTTGTGGATACAATGGGGCTTGTGGTGCCCGTAACGGCCTGCGCCATAAGGATAGGCAACCTCATGAACTCGGAAATCGTGGGCAAGTTTACGGGTTGCGACTACGGTTTCGTGTTTTTGCAAAACCATGAGCAATTGCCCCGTCATCCGGCGCAGCTGTATGAGGCAATCGCTTATTTTGTGTTTCTTTGGATAGGGCTTTGGCTCTTCCGCCGCTACCCGAAGCGCATGGGCACGGGCTTCTTCTTCGGTTTCTGCCTCACGAGCATCTTTACTTTCCGCTTTTTCATCGAGTTCCTTAAAGACGTGCAGGAACAATGGGAACTGGAAATGGTTTCTGCCATAGGCTTAAACCAAGGCCAGCTGTTAAGCATTCCTTTCATCATTATCGGTCTATATGCTTTATTGGGCGGAAAATGGTGTAAAAAGCTTGGAGAAACACAAAAAGCCTAAAAACGTGCGGTTTTATAAGTATCTTATAAGCAAAAAGGCGTAACTTTGCAGAAAGAATATAGGCGGCGGTTTATCTATCGCCTCCTGACCCCTTATAAAATTCTATATACAATATTATATATATATAACAATGAACAGCAAATCTTTCTTGATGACTGCACTGGCTTCCACCTTGGTGCTTAGCTCTTGCAGCAAACTCGGCGAACTCTCTGCCGACAATTTCACAGTTACTCCTTCGCCTCTCGAAGAAATCAGCGGCAAAGTGCCCGTAACTATCAACGGCCGTTTTCCCGAGAAGTACATGAAGAAAAAAGCCGTCGTAACCGTTACGCCCGTGCTTCGCTATGAAAACGGACAGGCCACGGGGCAGGCTGCAACGTTCCAAGGTGAAAAAGTACAGGGCAACAATCAGGAAATCTCCTACAAGGTTGGCGGCAACTACACCATGCGCAACACGTTCAACTACGTGCCCGCCATGCAGAAAAGCGAACTTTTCCTGACCTTCGATGCCAAAATCGGCAAAAAGACGTTCAATGTGCCCGAGGTGAAGGTGGCAGACGGCGTTATCGCCACGGCCACGCTGCTCAGCAACGCCATTGGCTCTGCAAACACAGCCAACGCCACAGATGCTTACCAGTACGCCATTGCACAGACCAAACAGGCGCAAATCAAATACCTCATACAGCAGGCTAAGGTGCGCACCAGCGAATTGAAGACAACCTCCGTTCAAGAGTTCCTCCAGACGCTGCGCGACATCAAGAACGACCAGAAAGGCTACATGCTCGACGGCATCGAGGTTTCGGCTTACGCTTCGCCCGATGGCGGCTTGAAGCTCAACACGGCCTTGGCAGAAAATCGCGGCAAGTCGTCTTCCGATTTCCTCAAAGGCGAACTGAAGAAGATGGATTTTGATGCCGACGTGCAGTCGTCTTATACGGCAGAGGACTGGGACGGCTTCCAGCAGCTCGTTGCCGCTTCTAACATTCAGGACAAGGACGTTATCCTGCGCGTGCTCTCTATGTACAGTGACCCCGAAGAGCGCGAACAGCAGATTAAGAACATCTCCGTTGCCTTCAAAGAACTGGCCGACGAGGTGCTTCCCGAACTGCGCCGCGCACGCCTTACGGTGAACTATCAGATTATAGGCCGTTCGGACGATGAAATTCAGGAACAGTTCAAGACAGATGCCAAGCAGCTTTCTGTAGAAGAACTCCTTTATTCCGCAACGCTCACCGAAAGCACCGCCGAGCAGAAGACCATCTACGAAACCACGGCAAAGCTTTACCCCAACGACTATCGCGCTTTCAACAACCTCGCATCGCTCGCTTACAAGGCAGGCGACCTCGCCGCAGCCGAGAACTATGTGCAGAAGGCTCTCCAACTCAACCCCTCTGCCACGGAAGCCAATGCCAACAAGGCACTCATCGCCATTGCACAGGGTAAGGCAGAAGAAGCACAGACCTATCTTGCCAAAGCCACTACCTCCAAGAACTACAACGAACTCCTTGGCAACTTGCAGGTGGCTGCCGGCAACTATGCTCAGTCCGCACAAAGTCTGAAAGGCGTAAGCACCAACTCGGCCGCCCTTGCGCAAATTCTCAACAAGAATTACACGGAAGCTTCCCAGACCCTTGCTGAAATCAAGAGCCCGGATGCCACGACCGACTATCTGAAAGCCGTGCTTGCAGCACGCACTGGTCAGGAAGCCACCGCTATCCAGAGCCTCCGCAATGCGTTTGCCAAGGACGCTTCGCTCAAAGAGCGTGCAAAGCGCGACCTCGAGTTCTTGTCGCTCTTCAACAACGGCACTTTCCAGAGCCTTGTGAAATAAACCAATCGTAATATTACCGAATAAAAAAGGAGAATGGCGGCTAAGCTTTGAAAGCAATGCCCATTCTCCTTTTTGTTATTAAAAATAAGGAATGAGAAACGTATTTGGCACACTTAGGCTGCTTGCGGTTGCAATAATCGGAGCGGCCGCGCTCGCGGCCTGCGGTCCGGACAAGGACACGATGCGCTTTGAGGGAAAGCTTCAAAATATTCGTCAGGCAGAGTTCTATATTTACAGCGAAGAAAATCCCGCCGCAGGCTTCGACACGATACACATCAGCAACGGAAAATTCGAGTATGAAAAGAAGCTCGACCGTCCCTCTGTGCTTACGCTCCTCTATCCCAACTTTTCCAAAACCTATATAGTGGCAGAGCCGGGCGCAACCATAAAGATGAAAGGCGACGCCGCAAAAATCGGCGAGGCTGAAATCACGGGCAACGAGGATAACAAGCGGCTCACGGAGTTCAGGCAGCGCATGTTCTCGCAGCCCGCCGCCAACCTGAGACCCGCTGCCGCGCAGTTTATCCGCGACAATGCAGCCACGCTCTCGGCCACGGCTATCTTTCTGCAAGTATTTGCCGAATTGCGGCAGCCCGACCAACGCTACACCGCTGAGCTGCTTCAAATCCTTAAAAGCGCACAGCCGCAGGCGCAGATTCTCAAAGACTTGGAACGGCGTTTGTTGCCTTTGTCGAAAGCCGCCGAAGGGCAGTCAATGCCTTCGTTCAGCCTAACCGCCGCTTCTGGTGCAACGATTACCGACAATGATTGCCGCCGCAGCCCCCTGTTGCTCGTCTTTTGGGCTTCCTGGAACTACGACAGCTATTCCCTGCTGCGCCAAGCCGCTTCCTTGCAAAAGCGTTTCGCGCCAAAGTTGCAGGTGGTGACATTATCGTTCGACACAGACAAAGACGCCGCCGCGCGTCAAATTAAAGATGCTGCGCCCGACCTTACCCTCGTCTGCGACGGCAAGGGTTTCAATTCGCCGCACACTAATACCTTTGCTGTCAACAACATACCCGGCACAATGCTCATCGATGCCAAAGGAAAAATCATCGCGCGCGACCTGACAGGCAAACAGCTGGACGACCGCGTGCAAGCATTATTCTAAATTCCCCTCAACCGTGTTAGTTAAAGTCAATACCGCCGCAGTCAATGCCCTGACGGCAATTCCCGTATCCTTGGAAGTAACTACCGAGAAGGCACAGCAATACATGTTTTTCATGGTTGGCCTGCCCGACAGCGTTGTCCGCGAAAGCCGCACCCGTGTGGAGGAAGCCATAAAAAGCAGCGGCTTCCATCTGCCGCCGATGACAAAGATTGTGGTAAATTTCGCCCCCGCCGATGTGCGCAAAGAAGGCAGCGGCTACGACCTGCCGCTTGCGCTGGGCATTCTCGCCGCCAACAAACTGATACAACCCGAAAAGCCTGAAAATATCGTATTTGTAGGAGAATTGGGGCTCGCCGGCAGCCTCCGCCCCATAAAAGGAGCATTGCCCATAGCCATTAAGGCGCGCGCTATGGGGTATAAGGCATTAATCGTACCCAAAGAAAATGTGCGCGAAGCCGCAGTGGTGAACAAATTAACGGTCTATGGCGCGGAGACGCTGGCGCAAGTGGTAGACTTCTTAAATGGAGCGTCTAATCTGCAACCGACTATTGTGAACACGCGCGAAGAGTTCTTTGCCGCCCAAACCGACTATCCGCTCGACTTCTCGGACGTGAAAGGGCAGGAGGGCGTGAAGCGCGCTTTTGAAGTGGCCGCCGCAGGAGGACACAATATTATTTTAGTTGGGGCGCCTGGCTGCGGTAAGAGTATGATGGCGAAGCGCCTGCCTTCCATATTGCCGCAGCTCACGCTTTCCGAAAGCCTCGAAACCACGCAGATTTATTCTGTGGCCGGACTGCTCGAAAGCGGCACGTCGCTCATCACGCGCCGCCCTTTCCGCTCGCCTCACCACACGATTTCAGACGTTGCACTGATAGGCGGCGGCTCTACATTCCGTCCCGGAGAAATCAGCCTTGCCCACAACGGCGTGCTTTTCTTAGACGAACTCCCCGAGTTTTCGCGCACAGCGCTCGAAACGATGCGCCAGCCGCTCGAAGACCGCCAAATCTCCATTTCGCGTGCCAAGTACAACGCCACCCTGCCTTGCTCCTTCATGCTCGTCGCCTCCATGAACCCTTGCCCTTGCGGCTACTACGGCGACCCGACCCACAAATGCATGTGCGACCCTTGGCAGATACAGCGATATATGAACAAAATCAGCGGCCCGCTGCTCGACCGCATCGACATACAGTGCGAGATGACCTCAATCCCGTTTTCAGAACTTTCTAAGGCGGCACCTGGCGAACCGAGCGCGGTCATTCGCGAGCGTGTCGTTGCCGCCCGCAAGATTCAGGAAGAGCGTTTCAAGGAGTTCAAGGGCATACATTGCAACGCGCAGATGACTGAGAAGATGATCCAGGAGTACGTTGCTCCCGACGCGGAGTCCCTCCGCGCCCTGCGTGATGCCATGGAACGCTTCTCGCTCTCAGCCCGTGCTTACAGCCGTATCCTCAAAGTGGCCCGCACCATTGCCGACCTCGACGGTAGCCCGCAAGTAAAATATCCCCACGTAGCCGAAGCGGTGAGCTATAGAAATCTTGATAGAGGCGATTGGGCAGAAAGGGGATATTGATTACTGTACGAGGGCGTTTTGCAAAACGCTCTTACTCGTGAGACCTTATGTCTTGGCTTATTCTACGGCTTTTGAGTAGTTTCGCTTTTTGTTTTTTTATTTCATAGGCATAAAACCAGAGCGGCGGCAATCCTGATTGAGAATTGCCGCCGTGTCCTATTTACCCAATCCCCCCCTATTCCGAAAGGCCGCCTTTGACGACCGCTCCTGCGGCCACATTGTCTGTCACCCACATATTGGCACCGATTACCGCGCCGCGCCCTATCGTGACGCGCCCCAGAATGGTGGCGTTGGAGTACACGATGACACCGTCCTGCAAGATAGGGTGGCGGGGTATGCCCTTCACGGGATGACCGTTGGCATCGAGCGGGAAGTTTTTCGCCCCCAGTGTCACGCCCTGATAGAGCGTGACGCGGTTGCCAATGATGCACGTTGCGCCGATTACCACGCCCGTACCATGGTCGATGGCAAAATGACTGCCGATTTCAGCAGCGGGGTGAATGTCAATGCCCGTTTCGCTGTGCGCCAGTTCCGTAATGATGCGCGGTATCAGAGGCACACCGAGCAGATGCAGCTCGTGCGCGAGGCGATAGCACGTCAGGGCGCGAATGGCTGGATAGCAGCTGATAACCTCTGCATGGCTGTGGGCGGCGGGGTCGGCGAGATAGGCCGCTTCAACGTCGGTTGCCAATGTGCGCCTCACCGCCGGCAGCCTTTTGATGAGTGCCGCCGCGAGGCGTTCCGCCTGCTTGTAAGCGGCGACTGAGGAGGTGCCGCCGCCAGCCGGTGCACTGAAACACAATCCCGCCTGTATCTGCCCCGAGAGCAGTGTGAAGAGCCGCTCCACCTGAACGCCGATGTGATAGCGCACGGTGGTGGCGTTGAGCGATGCCAGTCCGTAATAGCCGGGAAAAAACACGGCGCGGGCAAGTGCTATGATTTCCTGTAAAGTTTCGGCCGAAGGCAGCGGGTCGCCGTGACGGTGCTGGTGGCAGAGGCCTTGCATTTGAGAGGTGTCGGAGAGTTCGTCAACAGCCCGCCTTATCTGCCGGGCGAAAGTGTCGGACATATTCATGGTAGTAGACGAGTAAACAAGTAAACTACTATGGGCAGGCTGTAAGCCCGGTTGTTGCACATAGCCCGGGCAATGCCCCGGGGGAGAAGAACATTATTTGCCTGTATCGGCGAAAAGCGGTGTGGACAGGTAGCGTTCGCCTGTATCGGGAAGAACGGCCACCAAGGTCTTGCCCTTGTTCTCGGGCCTCTTTGCCAATTTCAGGGCGGCGGCAAGGGCTGCGCCCGAGGAGATGCCGGCAAGGATGCCCTCTTGGCGGGCCAGCAGGCGTGCGGCGGCGTAAGCCTCTTCATCGGCGATGGGTAAAATCTCGTCGGGCACGGAGGCTTCGAAGTTGCCGGGCACGAAGCCCGCGCCGATGCCTTGGATGCCATGCTTGCCGGAAGGCTGCCCTGAGAGTACTGCAGACGAGGCGGGCTCTACGGCCACGACCCGCAATGCCGGACTGAGGCTTTTCAGCCGCCGGCCGCAACCGCTCAACGTGCCGCCCGTGCCGACGCCTGCCACGAGCACGTCCACCTTTCCCTCCGTGTCCTCCCATATCTCTTCTGCCGTGGTGCGCTCGTGTGTGGCGGGATTAACGGCATTGTCGAACTGGCCCGGCATGAATGCGCCCGGCGTTTCCTCCACGATTTGGCGGGCACGCCTGATAGCCCCTTTCATGCCCTCGCTGCCTGGCGTAAGCACGAGTTCGGCTCCGTAGGCGGCCAGCAATTTGCGGCGTTCGATGCTCATCGTTTCCGGCATCGTCAGCACCGCGCGGTAGCCCTTTACGGCTGCCACCCACGCCAGCCCGATGCCCGTGTTGCCGCTGGTGGGTTCCACCACGGTGCCGCCGGCGCGGAGCAACCCTCTACGCTCCGCGTCTTCGATCATGGCGAAAGCCACGCGGTCTTTCACGCTGCCGCCGGGATTGAAACTTTCTATTTTAACAAGAATACGGGCTTCGATGCCCTCGTGCCGCGTGAGGCGGCTGATGGCGACCAGCGGCGTGCGGCCGATCGCTTCCGTGAGATTTGAAAAGATTGTTCCCATCGAGTTTAGTGTGTTTGGAATGATTGTGGCTTTATAATCGTGAAACATACCTGTTGGTTGCATTTGCAGCGACCACGTAGAAATCCCCTCCCCAAAAATGTCCGCGATTATCACGGGCCTCCTTGCATGGCACTTTAATGGCGCGACCTGGCGTCCGCACTAATCTCACTCATAAAATCAGTGGATTATTAAAAATACGTGGACTAAATAAAAGAACGTGTTTGCGTCCAATTCAACCAACACGCTGTAAATAAATAATATCCCTTCGTCAAATTTTCTCCCCAAACGACAGGTCGCCCGCATCGCCGAGACCGGGCACGATGTAGGCGCGGTCGTTGAGTTCGGGGTCAATCGCCGCCGCCCAAAGCGTCACGTCATCGCCGGGGAAGGCGCGCTGCAAACGCTCGATGCCCTGCCGCGAAGCTATGGCGCAGCAGATATGAAGCTTGGCAGGCGTGCCCTTCGAGAGGAAAGCGCGGTAAGCCAGTTCGAGGCTGCCGCCAGTGGCGAGCATTGGATCGACGAGCAGGAATGTGCTGCCGTCGAGGCGCGGCGCGGCAATATATTCAATATGTATTTTAATGTCCTCGGCCTTGCCCTCATCGCGATAGGCGGAGAGGAAAGCGGCGTCCGCCCCGTCGAACACGTCGAGGAAGCCCTCGTGGAAGGCCAGGCCGGCACGCAGCACCGTGCCCACCACGATGCGGTCGTCGTAAGTCGGCACTGCCGCTTGCGCCAGCGGCGTCTGAACGGTCTTGGGTGAATAGGCGAGCGTGCGGCTCACCTCGTAGGCCATGGCGTGGGCAATGCGCTTCAGGTTGTTGCGAAACAGCGTACGGTTGCCCTGCACGTTCACATCGCGCAGCTGCGCCATGAAGCAGTTTATCACGGAGCTGCTTGCTCCCAGATCTGCGATTTTCATAATAAGGTCAATGTGATTTGCAACTTCAATTATTTCGTTGCATATCCTGCGCGGGCGAAGCCTTTGAGCTGCAGGTCAAACACGAGCGTGGAATAGGCGGGGATGGCATCTTTCGCCACTTCGCCGTAGCCGAGCTGCCAAGGGATGTACACTTTCCAGCGGTCGCCTATGCGCATGTGTTGCACAGCCGTGGCGAAACCGTCCACGCTGGAACTTACAAGCAAGCGTGCCGGGGTGGAAAGGGCGGGATTGAACGCATATTCATCAGATGAATAAAGCCCGGAGTGGTCAAAAACAAAGCCATTGACGTACGAGGCCGACGGCATCAGCCTTCCCACATAGTTCACGCGCACCGAGTCGGTGCTGTAGGGAAACCCCGTTCCCGTGCCCCTGTCGATGACCTTGCAGCAAATAGAGTCTGTTGTCATGGCTGCGGCGGCGGGATCGGTGGGCTTTGTCGCGCTGCGAAACGTGCGCCAGTCGCAGTGCGCCTCCCAGTCGTCGCCATACGCCGCCTTAGCCTGCGCCACGGCGGTGCGGGCTTCGGCCATACGCTGCGCGAAGTAAGTGTTGTTGCGGTTGCACCAATCGTCATACTCCGTATTGGTTAGTTCCGTTTCTTCGCACGAAACGAGCGCAGCGGCGGCGAGCAGCGCAAGGCAACTATACATGACGTGCCGCAGCAGTGTGGCGGAATTTTTCATTGAGTTTGGGAAGTAAAAGTTTTTTTGCTAATTCTTTTTCAGCAGCGAGGTGATCGACACTTTGTCCTCGATGAGCGAGCGCAGGCTGTCGATGCTCACGCGCTCCTGCTTCATCGTGTCGCGGTCGCGCAGGGTGACGCAGTTGTCATTGAGCGTGTCGTGGTCGATGGTGATGCAGTAGGGCGTGCCCACGGCGTCCTGGCGGCGGTAGCGCTTGCCGATGGAGTCCTTTTCGTCGTAGGCGCACTTGAAGTGGAACTTGAGGCTGTCCATAATCTCGCGTGCCTTTTCGGGCAGCCCGTCTTTCCTGACGAGCGGCATGATGGCCAGCTTTGTGGGCGCGAGGGCTGCGGGCAGGTGGAGCACGGTGCGCGTCTCGCCGTTTTCGAGTTTTTCTTCCTCAAAGCTGTGGCACATCACGGAGAGGAACATGCGGTCCACGCCGATACTCGTCTCGATGACATACGGCGTGTAGCTCTCGTTGCTTTCGGGGTCGAAGTATTCTATTTTCTTGCCCGAATATTTGGCGTGCTGGGAAAGGTCGAAATTCGTGCGGGAGTGTATGCCTTCCACCTCCTTGAAGCCGAAGGGCATGTGGAATTCGATGTCGGAGGCGGCGTTGGCGTAGTGCGCCAGCTTTTCGTGGTCGTGGAAGCGGTAGTTTTCGTTGCCGAAACCAAGGGCGAGGTGCCAGTTGAGGCGTGTCTGCTTCCATTTCCTGAACCAGTCGAGCTCGGTGCCGGGTTTTACGAAAAACTGCATCTCCATCTGTTCGAACTCGCGCATGCGGAAGATGAACTGCCGCGCCACGATTTCGTTGCGGAACGCCTTGCCGATCTGAGCGATGCCGAAGGGCAGGCGCATGCGGCCGGTCTTCTGCACGTTGAGGTAGTTCACGAAGATGCCCTGTGCCGTTTCGGGACGCAGGTAAATGGTGGAAGCGCCGTCGGCCGTCGAGCCAACTTCCGTTTTGAACATGAGGTTGAACTGGCGCACGTCGGTCCAGTTGCGCGTGCCGGAGATGGGGCAAACGATTTCCTCGTCGAGAATGATCTGCTTGAGCTCTTCGAGGTTCATGTCGTTCATTGCCTTGGCGTAACGCTCGTGGAGCGCGTCGCGCTTGGCCTGCTGCTCGAGCACGCGGCCGTTGGTGGCGCGGAACTGCGCCTCGTCGAACGCCTCGCCGAAGCGTTTGCGTGCCTTGGCGATTTCCTTTTCAATCTTCTCCTCGTACTTGCCGATTTGGTCCTCAATCAGCACGTCGGCGCGGTAGCGCTTTTTAGAGTCGCGGTTGTCGATGAGGGGGTCGTTGAAGGCATCCACGTGCCCGCTTGCTTTCCAAACGGTGGGGTGCATGAAGATGGCGGCGTCGATGCCCACGATGTTGTCGTGGAGCAGCACCATAGCCTGCCACCAGTATTGCTTGATGTTGTTTTTCAGTTCCACGCCGTTCTGTCCGTAGTCGTAGACTGCGCCGAGACCGTCGTAAATGTCGCTCGAAGGGAACACGAACCCATATTCCTTGCAGTGCGACACGATTTTCTTGAATACGTCTTCCTGTGCCATGTATATATAATATATTGTGTATGCTTCCTGCGCCGCCCTCCCGCTTCGCGCGGGGCTTACTGCGGCATAATCGGCGCAAAGTTACGAATTTAGGCGCGTTATCCGCTATTTTCTTACTAAAAAACCGCCGAAATGCGGAATTTTGCGCCACAGGCGCACGATTGTCTGTGCAAGCCGCGCGGCGGCAAAGGTGCGGCTGTGTAAAACTTGTTAATGCCGCCCGACTTCCTGCGCAGAGCGTGCACGGCGCGTTTGCAATCGTTAAGGCTGTCTCGGGCAAAAGTTTATGGATAATTAAGAAAGCAAGAATTTGCTCCTTGAAAAATTCTGCGAAAATCAAGGGATTTTTCACGATAATGCGGCTCGTAAAAATTATCAAGGAGCAAATTTTTACGCTCTTGCTGATAGTTTTTACGGTCATATAAGATAATTTTTCCGTTCATATAAGATAGTTTGCCCCTAAAAACGTAAAAAGAGGAAAAGCCTGCGCCCTTCCTCTTTTTGCAAGACAAAGATAGGCTTTTTATCACGTTTCGCAAAATCGCTCCCGATTTTGCCGCAGGCTGGCAATGCTTAAGGACGCGAGCGGAAAAAATACGCTGTCTCGGCTTAACCGACATCATGAATTCGATAAATCTTCAAACAAATTTTCACGCCTCAAATATTTATACTACTTTTGCAGTACAACTCTTATAAGATAATCAATTTATTGAACAAATATGAAAAAAATCGTTTTCTTGCTTCTCGCCGCAACGCTCTGCCTCACGGGCTGCCGCACAAAGGAAAAAGTTCTTTATTTCCAAGACCTTGCCAACGGCGAGACCATACCCACGAAACTTCTTGAGACCATTAAATTCCAACCGGGTGACAAGGTGTCAATCATTGTCAGCTCTGCCGCCACGCCCGAACACGTGGCTCGCTACAACCTGCCGGTGATTACGCAGCAGGTGGGCGCAACCACCGCCCGCAGTACCAACAATCAGGTGGCACTCTATACCGTGGACGAAAACGGAGACGTGGAGATTCCCTCTATCGGCAAGCAGAAAATCGGCGGCCTGACGCGCTCGGAAGCCCAGGCACGCATCCAGTCGCTCTTCCGCAACGGCATTCTCAACGATGCCATCGTGACGGTTACGCCTTACAGCCAATACGTTACGGTGATGGGTGAGGTGAAAAATCCGGGGCGTTATGAATTTTCGCGCGACCAGATGTCGATTACCGAACTCCTCGGCCTGGCAGGCGACCTCACCATTCAGGGCCGCCGCGACCGCATCCTCGTGCTGCGCCAGGAGGGCGGCGAAACGAAGTCGTACTACCTTGACATTCGCTCGAAGAACATCATGAGTTCGCCCGTGTATTACCTGAAACAGAACGATATAGTATATGTGGAGCCGAACCGCATGCGCATGGGACAGTCTACCAACAACGACAACAGTATCCGACAGATAAGCATGTGGATCAGCATCGCCTCGTTCCTCACCACCATCGGCGTGCTTATTTTCAAAGACTAATGGCGTCGGGGGATAACCCCTATATGCCTTTGACATGTTGTGCAAATAAGCGCAATCAAGATATTTTAATTTCAAGTACAGCCGACACAGCCCCTGTAAGGGGCATATAAATTAGCGTAGGGGCTTGCCCCTACGGCACGCGTTGCATGTAAAATCGCCCCTGTAAGGGGCTTATAATTAAAAGAGTTTTCTCTAAGATTTATAATTATAAGCCCCTTACAGGGGCAATCAGTTTAATCGCCTTTCCGCAGGGACAAGCCCCTGCGCTGTGTTATTATGCCCTTACAGGGCTGAAATGCCCATTTTCAAACAGCCTATTTTTATCGCTCGCCCTGACAGCGCCTAACAAAAAGGCTGTTTTTGCAAAGCAAACGTGACATTCTGCACACTGTATATTAAAAAACGCTTACGCAAGTGCATTTTTCAAGAAAAAGGCTTGCAGGCAACAGGAAAAGCCCTTACCTTTGCATCGTGTTTTTCATAGTATTAGATTTAAGGTTAACAAGGTTGGGATACA